>JBAXWU010000186.1:0-1728 GCA_037128235.1 Chitinophagia bacterium
GACCGGGATTTGAACCCGGGACCTCAGGGTTATGAAGATTTTTTGAGAAAATGAAAGCGTTGATTTGTAAGGTGTTATGTTTTCACAAAACGGAAATCAACCGATTTCGGTCGAATTCAGGGGGTGTTTTCCTCACGCAGAGGTATTTAAAATTCAAGTCATGTTTACAATAAAATAATAGACTATTGAGGTGGGTACATTAAATATTAAAATATATGACTTACCTTTTGATAGTAAATCACCAACTCTATTGCAATTCTAACGCAACAGCTCTATTTACACTCTTAGAAAAAACAATAACTTAGGGTGGTCAGTTTGCAGCGCTACAGGGGGGGGCAATATGTGCGTTTTCTCCAATTTATGTCAAAAAAAGTATTACAAGGCTTTATCTTAACCCTTGCAATTTCATTATTCAATCAAGCATGTTCATCCAATAATACGAATACTATGGACACTACTGTTAAGTTGACCAGCCAAGCATATGGTGAATTTGAGGGTCAACCCATTACGGAATATACTTTAACCAACGCGCATGGCATGCAAGTGGGTATTATAAACTATGGAGGTGCGCTCACTAAAATTATTACAGAAGCAAAGGACAGTAGCTGGGGTGATGTACTCACTGGCTATGATTCCTTAAGTGGTTTTACACAAACGGCTAATCCTTATTTTGGGGCATTGATAGGTCGTTATGCAAATCGTATTGCTAAAGGTACATATAAAGTGGAGGGTGTTGAATATCATGCTGCATTGAATAATAATGGACAATCATTACATGGTGGTTTGAAAGGTTTTGATAAGGTGGTATGGACTGCAACTCCATTAGCAGGCGATAGTAGTATTCAATTAAATTATGAAAGCAAGGATGGAGAGGAAGGCTATCCAGGAAATTTAAAAGTACAGGTAGTGTATACCTTAACAGCAGATAATGGAATTCAAATAGATTACACCGCAACAACAGATAAAACCACTGTGATTAATTTAACCAATCACGCTTATTTTAATTTATCTGCAGGAAAGTCATTAACGATCAAAGATCATATTTTACAAATCAATGCAAATCAATATACACCTGTGGATGCCGTCCTTATTCCAACGGGGGAATCATTGGATGTAAAAAGTACGCCAATGGATTTTACACAGGCCAAGCGTATTGGAGATGACCTTGATAAAGTGGAAGGAGGGTATGACCATAATTGGTTATTAAACAAAGCCGAAGGTTTGGAAGAAGTAGCTAATGTATATGATCCTTTATCAGGGCGCAGTTTAACCGTATTTACGACAGAGCCAGGATTGCAGTTTTATTCAGGCAATTTTTTAGATGGCACATTAACACATACTAAAAATGGTATTCAATATATTAAGCATGGTGCATTAACCTTGGAAACACAACATTATCCTGATGCACCCAATCAATCAAAATTTCCAACTACTTTATTAAAGCCAGGAGAAACCTATAAGTATACTACTATTTATAAGTTCGCAACAAAATAAAAAAACCAAACCAATCGATTACTATTTGAATTTGATCTGGATTTGATTTTACACACCCAGTTAAACAAATTAAGAAACTAAGAAAAATTAAATTACGCATACTCTATGTATTTGAATAAAGTGAACATTTCCACTATTCAAATTTAAGATATTTAAAAAAAATATTATGGCTGATTTTTCAAAAACCTCACGCAAAACCTCACGCAAACCTCACGCAGAAACAGAAAAGGACCC
>JBAXWU010000187.1:0-1719 GCA_037128235.1 Chitinophagia bacterium
GGAAAACCAAAGTATAAAGCATGGGTAGGTGTTCCTATTTTATTACCTGGAGAAAAAACAAGCACAAGAATTGAACCCGGTAAAACTTTATATGCACAACTGCCAGCAGCCACTAGTCAGGAAGGTATCATTGATGCTGCCATTTGGATAGGCTATGCATGGGCCGATGCCCCTCGTAACCACGCAGCGGTGGTAGTAACAGGAGATGACCAACAAAAAGTGACTACAACTGCAGAAGCCCTTGCCAAAAGTTTTTGGGCAGTGCGCAACGAATTTGTTTTTGTGGCACCTACTGCAAGTTTGGAAGAAAGTTTACAATTAGCCATTGCGAGTAAAGTACACCCTTATTTAATAAGTGATATGGGAGACAACCCTACAGCAGGAGGCGCAGGCGATGTTACTTGGACATTGAAAAATATACTAGAAAGAAAAGAATTTAAAACAGAAACTGGGCCGTCGGTAATTTATGCCTCTATTCCTGGGCCAGCACTTGTGAAAGAAGCTATTAAAGTTGGCGTAGGTGGAAAAGTAAGCGCAGTAGTGGGGGCTGCTATTGATAATAGATATGCACCACCTGTTTTATTAACTGGAATAGTTGAGTCTATTTATAAAGGTGATATTAATGCAGAAGTGGAAGTGGCAGTAAAAGTAGGTTCGGTTCATGTAATTGTTACACAGAAAAGAAAACCTTATCATTTAGAATCGGATTATACAAGACTGGGATTAAGTCCAAGAAAATCGGATATTGTAATAGTTAAAATTGGCTACCTAGTGCCTGAGTTATACGATTTAAGAGCAGACTGGATTATGGCCACTACACCAGGCGGGGTAGACCAAGATTTAAAAAGGCTGCCTTATAAAAAAATACAAAGACCCATGTTTCCTTTAGATGATTTTAAAACAGAGCCTAGTTTAAAGGCAGTAATGTATTAGTTAAATATGTTATATGTATAATTTAGTTAATACAATATTTTCTTTTGGTTAAGAAGGGGTCATATTTTTTAAATTTCAAAACGAAAGCAATATATTTAAGTATCATTTCAATAACCAAAAAACTTAAAAAATGAAAAAAATTATTTTATTATTTGTAACAGCAACTACATTGTTTGCTTGTAAAACAAGCGAAGTGAAAACTGAAACTACAGCTAGTGCAACTGGCACAGTGACTAGCACTGGACCAGATGTAGATATGCTTAAAAAAGGTACGACCGCTTTTGCCAATGGAGATTGGGCTACTGTAGCTTCTAATTATGCCGATACTGCAAAGTCGTACCATAATATTTGGCCATCTAATTCAGATACTACACTGGGTGTAAAAATTCCAGTAATTATTGAAGTATTTAAAAAACAAAGAGAATTCATTGATGGTAATCTTACAATAGGGGGGACCATTTATGAAGTAGTGACAATGCCTAATGGCAATAAATATGGACATAGCTGGGTGGAAATGTCTTGGAAATCTAAAAAAGGAGTTGCAGGTAAGGTAGTTGTATTTAATTCATTTGGTATTAATAAAGACGGAAAAATTACTTACGAGTGGCCTATTTATGACACAAAAGATGTTGCGACATTGGGTAAATAATTTGAACTTTTAAGTGTAGAAAATACGAAAAAGGCTCCTAGTAATAGGGGCCTTTTTATTTGTGCATCATTCCCCTCTTTGTATTTAAAATTTATTGTAAATTACAGGACACTCATAATACATCCTATGAAAAACTT
>JBAXWU010000188.1:0-1718 GCA_037128235.1 Chitinophagia bacterium
AAGCCCATTGTCATTATCAATAAAGTAGATAAAGAAAACTGTCGTCCGGATGAAGTGCACGATGCAGTATTTGAATTGTTTTTCAATTTAGATGCTACAGAAGATCAATTGAATTTCCCTACTTTTTATGGTAGTGGTAAAAATGGTTGGTTTAACGATAGCCTTACTCAATGTGAAGATATCTTCCCTTTAATGGATGGTATTTTAAAATATGTTCCTGGTCCAGATGTAAAAGAAGGACATACACAAATGCAAATTACTTCATTGGATTATTCTTCTTTCTTAGGTCGTATTGCTATTGGTAAAGTAGAAAGAGGTACCATCAAAGAAGGACAAAACATTGTACTTGTAAAAGCAGACGGAAGTTTAAAGAAAAATAAAGTAAAAGAATTATACGTATTTGAAGGAATGGGTAAGCGTAAAGTAACAGAAGTAATTTCTGGTGACTTATGTGCTGTGGTGGGATTAGATGATTTCAGTATTGGTGATACCATTGCTGATCCTGAAAATCCGGAAGCATTACCTGTTATTAGTGTAGATGAACCAACGATGAGTATGACATTTAGTATTAACAATTCACCTTTCTTTGGTAAGGAAGGTAAGTTTGTAACTTCTCGACATATTCGTGATCGTTTAATGAAAGAGACGGAAAAGAATTTAGCATTGCGTGTAGAAGAAACAGATAGTGCGGATAGCTTCTTGGTATTTGGTCGCGGTATCTTACACTTAGGTGTATTAGTAGAGACCATGCGTCGTGAAGGATATGAATTAACAGTAGGAAATCCTCAAGTATTAGTAAAAGAAATAGATGGCCGTAAACATGAGCCATTTGAGATATTAGTAGTAGATGTACCCGCTGATTATAGTGGTAAAGTCATTGACTTAGTCACTCAAAAGAAAGGCGAGATGTTAATCATGGAATCAAAAGGTACCATGCAACATTTAGAGTTTGATATTCCTTCTAGAGGATTAATTGGACTTCGTTCTCAAATGTTAACACAAACTGCAGGTGAAGCTGTTATGGCACACCGTTTCAATGAATACAAGCCTTGGAAAGGGCCTATTCCTGGAAGAAGCAATGGTGTACTCGTAGCGAAGACGCCTGGTTTAACCACTGCTTACTCTATTGATAAATTACAAGACAGAGGTCGTTTCTTTATTGAACCAGGTGAGGAAATTTATGCAGGTCAAGTATTGGCCGAGCATATTAAGCCAGGTGATTTAAATATTAACGCCGTGGAGATGAAAAAATTAACCAACCACCGTGCAAGCGGTAGTGATGATAGTGTTCGTATTACCCCTAAGGTATTGTATACTTTAGAAGAGTGTATGGAGTACATTCAGTTTGATGAGTGTATTGAAGTAACACCGAAATCGGTAAGAATGCGTAAATCTATTTTAGATGAGAATAATAGAAGTAAGGCCACTAAGGCCGGGCAGAATTAATTTTTATTGACAATTTTTCTTTGAAAAATAAATTGCCCATAAAAATCCTCTAATGATTTGATAAAAAAAGAGTCTCGATAAATCGGGACTCTTTTTTTATTTAGATAGTATATTTTTACTTTTAGAAAAATTGATAAAGGATGGAGACTAATTCGTACGAAATAAGTTGCCTGCAGGGGAGGTCGCATTAGTCGTGACTGACACCACTGATTCACCACAGTGGCTTTTTCTTTTGTGTCATTAAATTGTTGTACACACTTGAACACGGTTTA
>JBAXWU010000189.1:0-1716 GCA_037128235.1 Chitinophagia bacterium
TTACGTTAAATCGTGGGTCCTTTTCTGTTTCTGCGTGAGGTTTGCGTGAGGTTTTTATTCTAATAATATATCAGTTCTTTGTAATTTCATTAAAATACTCAAAATGAAAAAAAGTATAATCCTTTTATTTTTATGTGCACCATTTATTGGGTTTACCCAAAAAGGAACTAAAGAACTTACCATACTTTATACCAACGATTTTCATAGCGCCTTCGATCCAATTCCTGCCTACTGGTTGAAAGGTTCGCCCAAATTGGGAGGTGCAGCAGAGCTTACTACAATGATTAACAAGATTAGGGTAGAAGAAAAAAATACTTTTTTGTTTGATGCAGGTGATATGTTTACGGGTATGCTTTCAAATGTAAGTGAAGGAGAGATATTAATGGAGATGATGATGAGTATGAAATATGATGCGATGGGAATTGGTAATCATGAGTTTGATTACGGAAGTAAAAATTTTACAAAACAAATGAATAGAGTATCATTTCCAGTATTAGGAAATAATATTTTTTATAAAGGAACAAATATTCCCTATTCTAGGCCTTACACTATCATTGAAAAAAATGGCGTACGCTTAGGGGTTATAGGTATTATTGGACTTGATGCATTTAGTGTTTTATGGCAGGAAGGTTCAAAAGATGTAGAATTTCGTGATCCAATATCCATCACGAAAAAAATTGTAGAAGAGTTAAAACCACAAGTAGACTTAATAGTAGTACTTGCTCACCAGGGAAAAACAGGACCACAACAAACAGATGCTGAAGCAAGACCAGAAGTACAAAGAGATTTTAATGAGGATATTCGCTTTTGTAAAGAAGTACCTGGGATAGATATATACATTGGAGGACATGCACATAGAGGAATTGAAGTTCCATTCAAAGAGCCAACCAATGGAGCATTAATAGTACAAACCTATGGCTATGGTACAAGATTAGGTTATATTAAAGTTCAAGTAAAAGACGGTAAAGTAAATGCTGCTAATGGCGAACTAAAGAAAGTGTGGAGTGATAAATATGTGCCTGATGCAGGGGTGCTAGCAAAAATAAAGGCATATAAAAATAAAGCAGCATCAAAAATTGGACAACCACTTGGATCATTAAAAACCAGATTAGTGAGAGATTATCAAAGGGAGTCTTCCTTAGGATGTTTTATAGCAGATGTGATAAGGGAAGCTGGTAAAGCAGATGTTGGATTTGAAAATGCCGGAGGAATAAGAGCGGATATTCCTGCCGGTATGTTAACAAATGGTAACGTATTAGATGCTGTACCTTTCTTTAATAATTTATCTGTTTTAGAAATGACTGGTAAACAAATTAAAGAAGTTTTAGAGCAAGGCTTTTCCTTAGAAAGAGGAATGATGCAGGTATCAGGGCTTACAGCTTGGTATGATATGAGTAGGCCAATTGGACAACGATTGGTTAAGTTGAACATTGGAAAAGAACCATCAAGTGATGAAAAAATATACAAAGTAGCTACTAATAGTTTTGTTGCTGATGGCGGTGATTTATATTCAACATTCCATGACCTTAAAAAAACTAATTCTGTAACACCATTTTCCTCATTAGTAATTGATTATATTAGAACTAATAAAGTAATTGATGAACCACTATTGGGCAGACTTATTCTAGTAAAGAAATAATCAGATAAACCACTGCGTGAGGAAAACATCCCGTGAAATCCCGGTCTCGCTACATGAAAATCAAGGACTTACGTTAA
>JBAXWU010000190.1:0-1716 GCA_037128235.1 Chitinophagia bacterium
GGGTTTTTCATACCATAGCCATGGCCTCCTTTTTCGTATAAATACAATTCAGCAGGCACTTTATTAGCAATTAAATTATCATAATAATGTATGGAATTAGCTACGGGTACTGCGTCGTCGTCTTTCGAGTGTACTAAAAAAGCAATAGGGGCGTCCTTGGTAATTTGCTTTTCACTACTAAAATAATCAATGGCTTTATTTGTCTTTTCATCCTTGGCATTACCAATTAAATTAATTCTTGAACCCTCATGTCCTTCAGGACCAAAACTAATAACAGGGTAAATAAGTATTTGAAAATCGGGTCTTAATGAAACCTTACTGGGGTTGTCAATTTTAACATCACTATAATGAGTGGCCAGGCTAGACGCTAAATGCCCGCCTGCTGAAAAGCCCATGATACCTATTTTATTTTGGTCAATGCCCCAGCTAGCTGCATGGGTTCTTGCTAAAAGCATAGCTTGCTGAGCGTCTTGTAAAGGTGCTATTGATTTATCTGTTTGATTTTCTGCACTGGGTATTCTATATTTTAACACCATGGCGTTTACGCCAATACTGTTAAAATATTTTGCTACATCTGTGCCTTCATGTCCCGCAGCAAGAATACTGTAGCCTCCACCTGGACAAATAATAACACAAGGTCTTTTAGTATTGTCGGTAGCTACTCTAAAATATTGGTAACTAGGTATAGATACTTTCTCTACAATTAATATACCCGTACTACTAGATTCAGCTTCTTGATTTTTTGAAGAAATATTATTAGGTATAGTTTTATATAATGGTTGGTACTGTGCTAAGGAGGTAGACATATTAAAAAATATTAAATAAACAAGTAAACTAATTATAGTAAAAATTTTATTAGGTAGCATAGGACTTCGTTTTAATAATTTGAATAATTTGAACAATTTTCAAAAAATTTAGATATACTTTTATTTATGAGTTATTGTTATTTGATTTTATTTTTCAAATTTATTTCGAACCCTGAATTAACAAAGTATAAAAATTTATACATTTTTGAAAATCAGTTACTAATAATCTTTCATCAATACCATGATATCCTCTGGCATTCGTAATAGGTGTAAAATTAATAACTCCATCGCTTATTTCTCTGTAGTTTCTAGAATCGGTAGCACCTACCATTAACATAGGAGCTACTATAACATCATCTACTATAGCATTAATTACTTGCTCTACTCTTTTGAAGGACTTGCTATTAATATCAGTTGTAGGGGAAGGTAGTGTACTATAATTATGGTAGTAAGTAATTTTTATATTAGTGTCATTGATTGCTTTTTCTACATAATTGTATACATCTTTTTGTGTTTCACCCGGCAAAATTCTGCTATTCACATAGGCTGTAGCGAATGTTGGAATGACATTATCTCTTACACCACTATTTACAATAGTAGGCACAATGGTAGTTCTTACTAAAGCGTTGGTACTAGGTGCTTCCGATAAATTATTGATGACTTGTTTTTCAAATAACCACATATTAGAAAGCATCATTTTTTTCCAAAAATTATCGGTATAGCCACTCACTCTTTCTAAATAAGCTTTAATAGGAGGAATTATTTTGGCTGGCATTTGATTTTCTCTTAATTTATAAAGCCCCTTACTTAATATATCAATGACAGTTGTTTGTCCTGGAATAGAAGAATGGCCCCCTGCTTTTTGTGCAGTCAAAATTAAAGTGACATAGCCTTTCTCTCCCACACCAAT
>JBAXWU010000191.1:0-1688 GCA_037128235.1 Chitinophagia bacterium
GTTTTTCCATAATTGATAATTTTAACTCTATCAGGCACAGCTTGTGCAACCGTATTAAAATAGGACACTATATTATGGTGTCTTGTAAATCGACTGCCTACTGTATAGCCAAGATAAGAAGCTGGACTGGGCACTACCTGCGCTTGCAGGGTAGATACAAAACAAAGAACAGCCATTAGGACTGCTTGAAATTTAAAAATTTTCATTTTTTTACACTTAAATTTTATAGAATAAAGGGCATAATTATACCCCCTAAAAATAAGGAAGTTTGGGCTTAAAATAAGGCTATGCAAGGATAGTTTTACACAAATGGTAGGCGCTAGTTTGTTGAATACTAAATAATTAAGTAAATTACTAGCTCAATTGAAACCCTATGAAAAAAGCAATTCAAGCCTTCTCTATTTTAAAGTCAATAATGCTATTATTTGTCCTTGTTTTGTCAGGCAAATTAATGGCCCAGCCCTTTTTAAAAGCGCATCCTCATATTAATCCTTATCAATATGAAGTGGTGAAAGAAAAATCATTTGACAATGGAGCCGTTACATCGGCACATCCACTAGCCAGTATGGTTGGTGCTGCCATGATGCAAGAGGGAGGCAATGCCTTTGATGCGGCTATTGCTACTCAATTAAGTTTAGCCGTTGTATTTCCAGGGGCAGGTAATATTGGTGGCGGAGGTTTTATGTTAGCTAGAAAAGTAAATGGAGAATTAATAGGTATTGATTACCGCGAAGCAGCACCTGCTTCTGCAAGTAGAGATATGTATTTAGATTCAGAAGGAAATCCTATCGATGGAAAATCAACAAGAGGTTCTTCTGCTTCTGGTATTCCAGGAAGTATTGCAGGCATGATTAGTACACATGCTTATGCAAAACTGCCTTTTGCAAAATTGATTGAACCCGCTATTGAGTTTGCAGAATTTGGTTATGTGATTTCAGAAAGGGAAGCAAAGGGTTTAAATGCAGACCGTGCTAATTTTTTAAAGCATAGTTCTGCGCCAAGTGCCTTTACACAAAAAGAAGTTTGGAAGGCTGGAGATACACTTATTCAACCAGCACTTGCTGCTACCTTAAAACGTATTCAAGCAAAAGGGCTTGCAGGTTTTTACGAAGGTGAAACTGCTGCATATATTGTGAAAGAAATGCAACATAGTGGTGGCTATATTAGTTTAGAAGACTTAAAAAACTATACACCTAAATTTAGAAAACCTTTAGAGTTTGATTATAGAGACCATCATGTAATAAGTTTTGCACCTCCTTCTAGTGGTGGAATATTAATTGCACAAATGATGCAAATGATTGCCCCATTTAATGTAGCAAAAATGGGATTGAATACAATTGCTTCGGTCAATTTAATGGTGGAGGCACAAAGAAGAGCCTATGCAGACCGTGCAGAACATATGGGTGATCCTGATTATTGGAAAGTACCTACCAAAACATTAATTAGTAATAGCTATGCGCAAGCAAGAATGAGCGATTATAAAGAAGGGGTTGCAGGATCTAGTAAAATTACAGTAGCAGGACAGGCACATGAAAGTGAGCAAACCACGCATTTTAGTGTAATTGATAAAGAAGGAAATATGGTGGCCATTACCACCACTTTAAATGATACTTATGGAAATAAAACCATTGTGGCGGGTGCTGGCTTTTTATTAAATAATGAAATGGACGATTTTAGTGTAAAACCAG
>JBAXWU010000192.1:0-1686 GCA_037128235.1 Chitinophagia bacterium
AAGGGTGTTATCAAACCTCCAGCGGTGCCCACCCCCTCTGGAGGTTTGTTCATTTAGGGTTTTATTTTTAGAAACATAAATTGCTCAAGTTTCTTGAAATAAACCCCTAGTGCTATATTCCCATAGAGTAACTCTAAAATAAAAAAAAGAAAATTATGGCAACTAAAAAAACTTAAGCAACCAATCAACTTAGACACATTCAACGCTTATTTTCCATAATCTAGCGGTAAATTTTAACTTTATCATCTAGCTCTTTTTTGGAAATATAGTTTCCATGTAATATGACACCACTTATATCCTTTGAATTATTAATATCTTCCAAAGGATTGCTACCTAGTATTAATAAATTTGCTATCTTTCCTTCTTCTACTGTCCCAATTGATTTTTCTTTATCTACAAATTTAGCACCGTTTATTGTCGCAGCTTTTAGGATTTCGTAGTTGCTTATACCTGCCTTAGATAAAAGCTCTAATTCTTCATGAAGAGAGATGCCAGGAATAACAAAAGGATTTGGCGTATCAGATCCGGCCAGTAGTATAGAATTATCTGCTAAGTCCTTTAACTTACTAGCCTCTTTTTTGCAAATAAAGTAATAATTTTCATACCACAAACTTTCATTTTCTGGTTTCCATTCGTTCTCATAAACTGACTTTTCGAGATATTTTAACCGGTCGTCTTTTAACAATTCTTTATATTCACCCAGTTTACCAGTCTTTTCTTCTTGAATTAGAGTGGGAGTAAAATATATAGAATTATTTTTCATTAGTTCTAGTAGGGTCTTGAAATTTGCTTCATTATATTTAATATCTGTTGCTTTGTACCAATACCCACTTCCATCTTCATTTTTAATATTTGTTTCATCCCATTTAACTTCGGCTAATGCTGAGCCACTCCAAGTATTAAATATCGAGTCTAAGTGCTCAATACCTATTTGCCCGGCTTCGATTGCTTCTATTGAGGTAAGATCCTTTGAGACATGACCCGTGACTTTCAAATTGTCTTTTGTAGCCTGATCAAGTATTGCTTGGAAAATATTATTAGGAAGAGTGCTGTATGCCTTTATGAAGTCTACCTTTTTATTACTTAAAGTCTTTACTGCCTTTCTTCCCTCCTCTTCAGTTTTTATGGTCCAAAAAGCCTCTCCCCAGTAAGGAGGATTGCCCTCTAGAATTGGCCCGCATATATATAAGTCTGGAGCTACGATTTCTCTATTTTTAATTTTATCTCTCAGCTCAAATATTTTGTCTGAGCTGTTTCCTAGATCTCTAATTGTTGTAATTCCATTTGCTAAAAATAATGGCAGATATTTCCCATCATCAATATGTGCGTGGTTATCCCAAAGCCCAGGCATGAGGAACTTATCTGTTCCGTCAATCACCTGGCCTTCATGGTTTGTGTCATTATCTGTTTTTGTAATCTTTAATATCTGTCCGTCTTTTAACAAAACATCCATATTTTTAATAATGGTATTCTCGGAAATTGGGATTATATCGATGTTTTTAATGAGTAATTGGTTTTCCATATTCATATAGTATTATAAAACTGCATTATGAATATTAAAAAAGAAAGTAAAAATATGGAAAATGAAGATACACCAGAGATAAACGTAGAACAAGAAAGAGTAAATAATTTAGCATCAGCCCTTCATGAAGATTGGCGCAGAACAAGACTTCAGGAAGATGGTAC
>JBAXWU010000193.1:0-1681 GCA_037128235.1 Chitinophagia bacterium
AAAATTAAAATGACTGAAGGAGTACAATATTATATAGACGTTGATGGTAAATATGTATTTACAGAATTGTATCACAAAGAAAGAGGCTATTGCTGTGGTAATGCATGCAGACATTGCCCTTATAATTACGAGGCCGTGCCTGAACTAGTTAAAACAAGACTATTACTACTTAAAGAATTAAGTGAAAATAAAAGTCCCGATGCAATATACCCCAAAGACTAAAGATTTTTTTCAAAATGTATTTGATGTTGTACGTCTTATACCTAAAGGGCGTGTTACAAGCTATGGAGCTATTGCAAAATACTTAGGTACTGGTGGTAGTTCAAGAATGGTGGGCTGGGCCATGAATGCATCGCATGGGGTAAAACCTAAAGTGCCTGCACATAGAGTGGTCAATAGAAATGGAATGCTAAGTGGTAAGGCACATTTTGAAACCCCTACAACAATGCAAGAACTGCTTGCTAAAGAAAAAATAAAAGTGAAAAACGAAACCATTATAGATTTCGAAAAACATTTCTGGGACCCAATTAAAGAATTAGGAATTTAAAAATAATTAAACTACTGTTTACTCCTAGCTATAATAAGGCGATATCATTAAATACACCAAGGGGCCAGTCACTGCTACATAAAACCAAATAGGCCAAATTCTTCTTGCTATTTTTTTATGTTCTGCAAATTCACTAGTTAAGCCACGGTAGGCTGTAAATAATATAAAGGGTAAACTAGTGGCGGCTAAAATAATATGGGTAGATAATAAAATAAAGTAGAAGCCTCTTAAATTTCCTACTACTGCTAATTCTGCAATGCTCATTAGACCATCGTGGTCAGTATCACCGAACTTAGTTTCTCCAGCGAATAAATGATGCGCTATATAAGACACTAAAAATAAAACCGATAATACTAGCGCTGTAAGCATAATATTTTTATGTGTAGTATACTTTTTCTGCTTCACCGCTACAAGAGCAGCTACTAACAAAACGGCAACTGTAGCATTTAGAATAGCATTCAGTAAAGCGAATATATGTTTGTCAAAAGGAAGTTCTACAGTAATCGTAAATTTGCTTAAAAAGCTAACTACTACTAGTACCACAACTGAGAATATCCCAATTAATAATTTCGCTTGCTTATCGTTTTTTTTAATTACAGGTGCTAACATAATTCTAACTTTATTATTGCAAAATAAATACTTTCAATAAATAACTTACTATTTTTTTGCTGTTTTATTAAACTTAGTATTAAAATAGTAAACAAAACCACTCACCATCAATACAATTAATAACCATAGCCAGCTTAGGTCTACGATGTCCTGAAATACTTTATTCTTCTTCGTCTTGTCTTTCTCTAGCATTAAATAACCTACATCCTTCGCCAATTTTAAAAGTGAGGCAGAATCTAAGCCGCTATAGTAGCCACGAATTTGCATTTTTTTATCAATTAAAATAAAGCGGCTAGTATGTACAAAATCCGGGCTAATAGGTTCTTGACTAAATTGATCTACTTTCAATTCCTCAAAAGCAAACTTATAAATAGAATCGCGATTACCTGTTAGTAGCCACCAGTTGTCGGCAATAACACCTGTTTTATTGGCATAGGCCCTTAATACAGGAACGCTGTCTCTATTAGGGTCAACGCTAAGAGACATAAAATGAACAATAGAAGTGTCTACCTTTTTACGAATATC
>JBAXWU010000002.1:0-40728 GCA_037128235.1 Chitinophagia bacterium
TAGTCTTTATAGTATTTTGCTTTTGGATATCTTTCACGACTTTTTACAGCTTGTCTATCATCGACATCACATAAAAAAGCAATATCTGCTTTGCCACTACTATAGAAAGCAAATAAATCACTTTCTCCTTTTCCGCCGGCACCGATACCAGCTACTTGTAATTTATCACTTGGTGCGATAAATCCTTTTCCACCTAAAACGTGTCTAGGCAAAATGTAAAAGCCTCCTAATGCAAGCGCAGAATTTTTAATAAAATCCCTCCTTGTGTTGTCTGATTTTCTCTTGGACATAGCAAATCGTTATTTGGTTTATAATCTTTGTTAATTGACTTGTTAAATTAAGTATGTTAAATTATAAAAAATTTCGGAATTTTCACAATTATTTTGATAAGCGAATAAATGAGGCTTCGCATATCAAAATAAGGCTTAAATTGCTTAAGATTTGTTGCTTTTACCCAATACTGTTAATACTTACTGTTAATACTTACTACTAATATTCATCACTATTATTTATGTCTACTACTATTGATAACCTACGTTCCTATTTTGCCACTGGCGCTACCCAGTCTTACGCTTTCAGAATTCAACAACTAGAACGCTTAAAAAAAGCAGTTTTAGAGGCTGAAAAACAACTGTATCAAGCACTTTATTCGGATTTGAAAAAAACCGACGAAGATGCTTGGGCTACCGAGGTAGGCTTTTTTTTAAGTGAATTAAATTATACTATTAAACATTTGAAAGAGTGGATGGAACCAAATTCGGTTTCCACCAACTTAGTCAATATGCCTTCTTCCAGTTATACTATTCAAGAACCCTTGGGCGTGGTTTGTATCATTGCTCCTTGGAACTATCCTTTTCAATTATTATTTACGCCCTTAATTGGAGCCATTGCGGGTGGAAATTGTGCGGTCTTAAAACCATCTGAGTTTGCGCCAGCCACAGCAGCGGTGATGCAAAAAATAATTCATTCTTTATTTCCTGATAATTATATGATGTTTTTAGAAGGGGATGGGGCTACGGTACTTCCACCACTACTTACTGAAAATAGATTCGACCATATTTTTTACACGGGCAGCACCATGGTGGGAAAAATAATTTACAAATTAGCAGCCGAGCAATTAGTACCAGTGACTTTAGAGTTAGGCGGGAAGAGCCCTGCGGTAATTTGTGATGATGCCAATATAAGAGTAGCAGCGCGCCGTATAGCCAGTCCTAAATTTTCTAATTGTGGTCAAATGTGTATTGCACCTGACTATATATTAGTACCTAGTCATTTAAAAGATAATTTAATAAAAGAATTAATTATTGCGCTTCAAGCATTTTATGGTGCAGATGCAGAAAATTCAGAACATTATGGAAAAATAATTAATGATAAACAATGGTTACGTCTTAGTTCTTATTTAGGGGATGGTGAAATTGTGTATGGAGGGAAGTCCAATAGAGAAAAACTATTTATAGAACCCACCATTATGGTAGGGGTGCATCCAGATGCAAAAATTATGCAGGATGAAATTTTTGGACCCATTCTTCCCGTACTTACTTATGAAAACAGAGAAGAAGCCTTGGCCATTATTCAAAAAAATCCAAACCCATTGGCCTTCTATGTATTTACTGAAAATAAAAATGATGAAGCCTATTGGTTAACCAATGTGCCTTCTGGGGGTGCTTGTGTAAACAATGCCACTATGCATATTACCAATCATGAATTGCCCTTTGGTGGTAGGGGTTTTAGCGGAACAGGAGGCTATCATGGTAAATTAAGTTTTGATACATTTACACATACAAAGTCGGTATTAAAAACACCCACCTGGATAGATCCTAGTTTTAAATATCCTCCTTATAAAGGCAAAGCTTGGTTATTGAAAAGACTAATTGGTTAGTTGAATGGGATATTTTTTGCTAGTGTATAATTTTAAATAAAATAGATTGAAAAATAAAAAAAATATTATGATAAAAATTGCCATCGCCATAGGTATTTTAGTTTCAGTAACAATACTGATGAAAAAACAAGGTATGTCTTATCGACAATCTATTTTAAAGACCATGTATCCAGCTATTATGTGGTCGAGTAAGGGTGCAGGAAAAAAACAAACACAGGTCAATACAGAAAATAAAATACCCAACGTTTCTTTTTATAGTTTAAGCACAAAGGATATCAATGGAAAGGAATTTAATTTCGCTGCTTTGAAAGGAAAGAAAGTTTTAATTGTAAATACAGCTAGTGATTGCGGATTCACTGGACAATACGAAGCCTTGGAAAAATTACAAGAAAAATATGCTGAAAGCCTTGTAGTGATTGGCTTTCCTGCCAATGACTTTAAAGAGCAAGAAACCAAGGACAATGAAAGTATTGCTGCTTTTTGTAAAAAGAATTATGGAGTCAGCTTTCCTTTAATGGCTAAGTCTATAGTTATAAAAAAGGATCAACAAAATGAAGTGTTTAAGTGGTTGTCGGATAAGTCCATTAATGGTTGGAATCATCAAGAGCCTGCTTGGAATTTTTGTAAATATTTAATTAATGAGCAGGGAACCCTTTCGCATTATTTTCCTATGACAGTAGATCCAATGGACGCTCTAGTATTGGAAGCCATTGAAAAAAAATAATACAAGTTTATTAGGTATTTAAAAATTCGACTCGCTAAATAGGACAGTGCTCGTGGTAGTTTTCTAAAACAATTTTACCCGATTCAATCATAGTATCTTTGTACTTTTCTTTGATCTCATCTAAAACTTCTTCAATCTCTTTTTGATTGTTAATGCGCACTAATTTATTTCGATACTCTTTAATATTAGGAAGGCCTCTTAAATAATTGGCATAATGTCTTCTCATTTCATTGATCCCTGCAATAGGACCTTTCCACTGCATGGATTTAATTAAATGTTGTCTTGCTACTTCTACACGCTCTTCAATAGTGGGGTCGACTCTTCTTTCTCCAGTTTCTAGAAAATGTTTTATTTCTCTAAAAATCCAAGGATAGCCAATGGCAGCGCGGCCAATCATAATACCATCTACGCCGTATCTATTTTTATATTCTAATGTTTTTTCGGGAGAATTAATATCGCCATTACCAAAAATGGGAATATGAATACGTGGGTCATTTTTTATCTCTCCTATTAAGGTCCAATCGGCTTCGCCTTTATACATCTGCACTCTGGTACGTCCATGAATAGCCAGTGCTTTTACGCCAACGTCTTGTAATCTTAAGGCAGCTTCATGAATATTCTTAGAACTTTCATCCCAGCCTAATCTTGTTTTTACAGTAACAGGTAGGTTGGTGCTTTTTACAACGGCCTCTGTTAATCGCACCATTAAATCTAAATCTTTTAAAACACCGGCACCAGCGCCCTTCGTTACTACTTTTTTCACAGGGCATCCAAAATTAATGTCAATTAAATCGGGGTTGACAGTATCTACTATTTTTGTACATAGGGCCATGGCTTCCTCGTCTCCTCCAAATATTTGAATGCCTACAGGTCGTTCATAATCGAAAATGTCCAGCTTTTGCCTGCTCTTGATGGCATCACGGATTAACCCCTCACTACTTATGAATTCGGTATACATTAAGTCGGCCCCATTTTCCTTACAGACGGCTCTAAAGGGCGGGTCACTTACATCCTCCATAGGAGCGAGTAATAGAGGAAAATCGGGTAATTGTATAGGACCTATAGAAACCATATGAATTCATTATCTTGCATCTAACTGATACGATTGCAAATGTACCAATTATTTGATATGAGACCTCCAATGAGAATGGCCCTTTTTTTAGGGTTAACAGGTATTGGCATGATAGTAGGGGCACTTATTAGTTTTTCTTTAGTGGCTGCATTATTGCATATTCCGATGGCAGACATGCAAAAGGTTATTATGCAGCCTGAATATGCTTCCATGGCACAATTGGCCAATGCGCTGGCTTCCATTATTGCCTTTGGTTTGCCTAGCATTGCCTTAGCCATGGTGGCAAAAGGAAATTGGTACACTCATTTAGGTTTTACTGCTGTAAAATCATACCAACAAATAGGTATTGTTATATTATTAGCGCTCACTGGTTTGATACTGAGTGGTGCATTAGGAAGTTTGACAGAAAAAATTCCTATACCCACTCATTTTAAAACTTGGGCAGAAAATTTAGAAGCCCAATATAAAAAAGCCATGTTGTCGATGACGCATATGAATTCATTCATGGATCTATCCTATGCATTAATAGCAGTAGCTATCATACCTGCTATTATTGAAGAAGTTTATTTTAGAGGTACGCTTCAAAAAATAGTATTGGATTTAACAGGCAAGCCTTACGCTGCTATTATTTTAACGGCTATTTTTTTTAGCGCTATCCATTTTTCTTTTTTTGGTTTTCTATCTAGAATGGCCTTAGGTATGGTACTTGGTTATATTTATCATTATTCAAAAAATATTTGGTTACCTATTTTGCTGCATTTTTTAAATAATGGAATAGCCGTGGTAACTTTATACATGATTAGAAATAATCCAGCCAAAGTAGATCAGATGATGGATGACAACCTACCTATTTATTGGGGACTGCTGGCCTTGGTAGGAGTTTACTATTTATTAAAAAAATTAAAAAACACTCATTCAAATGCAGGATTGGAAAAAAGTATTTAGCAGCAGTCAGTTGGCCGTATCTTCAATGGTGATGGGCATTTTAAACGAAAATGAAATACCCGCTAAGACACTCAATAAGCAGGACTCTTCCTACGTTTTTTTTGGAGAAATAGAGGTATATGTACCTATGGATATGGTTGAAAAAGCACAAGCACTTATATCAACGATTCAAATTAATTCGGTTGAATCTTAAAGCATTCTTTACAAATTTATAATTCTTTTCTATGGCTTCTAACGCATCTATTTTAAAACAAAGAACCTTGTCGGCGATTGTATTTGTCATTATCATGCTAACAGGTTTGATTTGGAATAACTGGTCTTTTTTTACTTTATTTTTAATCATACAATTAGGTTGTTTGTATGAATACCAAAAATTACTTGCACTTATTTATCCAAGTTATCAAAATATAAGTGCTGCGCACAAGTGGGGCTTACTTCTAGTGGGTTGTTTAATGATGATGACATTAGGACCTCTTGATTTAACCATTAATGGGATGAGTATTAAATTTTTAGGCAGCAGAGCAATTCCATTTGTGATGGCCTTTATCATTATTATAGATATTTTTTCTAAAAAATTTAGTCTACAAAACCTCGCTATTTCCTTTGCAGGTTTAGTGTATATACCCATGTGTTTATCTTTATTTTTTCAATTAAAAAGTTTCATGACCAATACCTATTTTGGTAGTTGGACTTTTTCTATTCCCTTATTATTAATTGTTTCTATTTGGGTGAATGATACCATGGCTTATTTAGTGGGTTCTGTTATTGGCAAAACGCCCTTGTCTCCCATATCTCCTAATAAAACATGGGAGGGTACCATTGCAGGTATTATATTGTCTGTGTTAATTGTGTCTAAGCTAATGGCCATGGTGGTACCGATTCAAGAGAAATATATATTTTACATTAGTTTAATAGCCTCCATTGCAGGCAATTTTGGAGATTTATTTGAAAGTAAATTAAAAAGGCTTGCAGGCGTGAAAGATAGTGGTAGCATGATGCCAGGCCATGGAGGTTTCTTGGACAGGTTTGATTCTATTTTGTTTGCTACCCCATTTGTATGGCTAATTCTTCAGATTTTGTTTTAGATGTTTTACATTTGCAACTAAATTTACACAATGACTATACATAAAGAAGGGACGGCTACTATTTCATTGATTGCAATATTTGTAAGCGTTTTGAATATTGTTAATTTTTCTTATTTGTTTCCTATCTCAGCCATTGGTGCATGGGTCGTATTTATTATCACAGTTGCTTTCTTTTTATTCATTGTATCTTTTTTTAGAATGCCTATTCGTCAACTCACTATTAGCGATGAAGCCATTGTTGCTCCTGCAGATGGTAAAGTAGTGGTCATTGAAGAAGTGCAGCCCGATGAATTTTATACTGAAAAAAGAATACAAATTAGCGTATTTATGAGCCCTGCTAATGTGCATGTAAATCGTTTACCCATTGCAGGCAATATAGTATACAATAAATACCATCCTGGTAAATTTTTAGTGGCCTGGCATCCTAAATCTTCTACCGATAATGAAAGATGGTCTGTGGTAGTAGAGAATAGTAAAGGAAGTATTTTATGTAAACAAATTGCAGGTGCCTTAGCAAGAAGAATATGTAACTATACATCAGTGGGACAATCCTTTAAGCAATGCGAAGAATATGGCTTTATAAAATTTGGTAGCAGGGTTGATTTACTCTTACCAATAGGTGCAAAAATTCACACTAAAATAGGTGATATGGTTAAAGGGGGTGTTACAGTACTTGCTAGTTGGTAATGTGGGGTACTCATTTTTATAAATAAAAGTTTTGTTATTCTAAGCCTTTAGAATATATTTTCCAATTCCTTCAAATGTGTTATGGTATGTGTTGCAGGTACCGTAGCTTGTATTTGTAAGTGGTTTACAAAAATAGAATCCATGCCTGCATTGATGGCTCCTTGAATATCAGCATCCTCATTGTCTCCAATCATAATACTATTTTCTAATTTTGCATTCGAAACTTTTAAAGCGTATTCAAAAATTTCTTTATTGGGCTTTAAGCTATTGCTAGCTTCTGAAGTAATGACTTGGGTAAAGTACTGCGCTAAATTTGAGTTTTTAATTTTCTTAAATTGAACCGATTCAAACCCATTGGTGATTAAATGCATTGTATAGTCCTTATTTTTCAAGTACTCTAAAATTTCAATAGTGTAAGGAAATAAATTCTTTTTATCAGGAAGAATAGTTAAGTAGTCAAGGGACATTTCTTTAGACAAGGCTTCATCGGCAATTTTATAATCTAGTAAACTTAAGTATATACGCTTCCATCTTAATTCTTCTTGTTTGATGAAACCCTTGCTATACCTGTCCCATAAACGGTGATTATGCACACTGTATATATTGTAAAATTCATCGAAATTGTTGATGCCCTTTGCCTCTAATGCATATTTAAGATGTAAATCCCATAAGGTTTCTTTAGAATTTAATTCAAAGTCCCAAATAGTATGGTCGAGGTCGAAAAATAAGTGTTTATAGGGCATCAATTAATAATTGTATTGGGCGAATTTACAGTTTTGCTTCTTATCTTTATTCTTTATTTAGATTATCTATAAATTATTAATATGCAGGTAGTCATTACAGGTGCTTCACAAGGTATTGGATATGCAGTGGCAGAAGCTTTTGCAGCTGAAGGTCATACATTATGTATTGGTAGCAAAACGGCTTCTCGTTTAAAAGAAGCTGCGGAAAATTTACAAAAAAAATATCCAGCTGCTACTATTCATAGTAAACAGGCCGACTTATCGAAGCTAACTGAATGCGAGGCCTTTGGAAATTGGTGTTTGAGTTTGGGTACACCTTCTATTTTAATTAATAATGCAGGTTTCTTTTTACCTGGCAATTTATTGGAGGAAGAACAGGGTGTTTTAGAATCACAAATAGGGGCTAATTTATATTCGGCATATTATACTTCACGTGCCATTATCCCTACAATGATTAAAGCAGGTAGGGGTCATATATTTAATATTTGTTCTATTGCTTCTTTACAAGCGTATGCCCAAGGAGGCTCTTATAGTATTAGTAAATTTGCTTTAGATGGTTTTTCCAAAAATTTAAGACTTGAATTAAAAGACAAAGGTATTAAAGTAACAGGGGTTTATCCGGGCGCTACCTTTACCAATAGCTGGGCGGGCAGTGGTGTGGAGCCTAGTCGTATTATGGAAGCGCAGGATATCGCAAAGATGATTTTGGCAGCTACTCAATTAAGCCCACAAGCAGTGGTAGAAGATATTGTAATGCGTCCGCTATTAGGAGATGTATAATTAAAGTCGTTCTTCGTCGTCTTCAATGCTAGTTGGTTTGGTTGAAAAACTTTCTCTTGCTTTTTTAGTAGCGGCTAATCTTTCTATGACTACTTCTGCGATTAATTTTCCAGCATTTTCATTCGGGTTGGCTTGTAAGATATTTTTCAGCTTCGCTTCTGAAACATCAATTTGGTAAAGCATTTGTACTAATTTAGAAAAATCCTCTTTAATCAAATCGTTAATGATGATTTCTAAATCGGAGCTACTTAATTTCTCTAGTGCTAATAAATTCATCTCCATGCGCTTTAATTAAATTTTTCTATGACACCAAGGCTAAATAAAGCAAAATCGTATTTAACAGGGTCCCTAGGGTCTAAAGTTCGACAATAATTAGTTAATTCAATAGCAGTTTGCCAATCTGTTTGAGTTCTTTTTAAAATGCCTAAACCTCTGGAAACCCTTGCTACATGTACGTCAATGGGCATAATGAGCACAGCAGGACTTACGCTTTTCCATAAACCAAAATCGACCCCTTGACTATCCTTTCTAACCATCCAGCGCAAAAACATATTTAGCCTTTTGCAAGTGGATCCCGATAATGGACTAGCAATATGTTTTTTAGTTCTTGCAGGTGCTTCTTCTAAAGAAAAAAAATAATTTTGAAAATGAATAAGGGTCTGTTCTATTATATTTTGTTTGTCTATATTTTTCTTACTCAAAGCGGCATTGTTAAAAAAGGCAGTTTCTAAACTTTCATTTTTACTATAATGCTGTTTAAAAAATTCAATACAATAGAGTAAGTCTGTATCGTTAAAGGTTCGGTGGGCAAATCCTAATAATTTTTTTAAATCTTTATCTTGATGCCCTATACAAAAATTATAGGGTGCATTGTCCATTCTTTCAAGTAGTTCTTTAGATTTATTAATAATGGTAGTTCTATTGCCCCAGGCAAAAATGGCTGCAAAAAAACCAGCAATTTCAATATCCTGCCTCTTTGTAAATAAATGAGGAATACAGATAGGGTCCTTCCCAATAAATTCAATATGGTTATACTGCTTTACTTTTTGGTCTAATAGTTTATGAATCTCATCCTTCATTACCCAATGGCTTGTGCTAAATCTGCTATTAAGTCGTCTGCATCTTCGATACCTACACTTAAACGAATGAGTCCGTCAGATAAACCATTGGCAATTCTTTGTTCACGTGGAATAGAAGCATGTGTCATACTTGCTGGATGATTGATTAAAGACTCCACACCACCTAAGCTTTCTGCTAATGAAAATACCTTGGTGCTAGAGAGTACTTTAGTAGCCGCTTCAATGGTATCGGTTTTTAAAGTAAAGCTCATCATACCGCCAAAACCACGCATTTGTTTTTTAGCGGTAGCATGATTTGGATGGTCTTCGAATCCACACCAGTATACCTTTCCTACTTTAGGATGTTGTCTTAAATAAGCAGCTACTTGAATACCATTTTCACAATGCCTTTGCATACGTACATGTAAAGTTTTAATGCCTCTTAATACTAAAAAGCAATCCTGTGGCCCTGGCACGGCACCTGTACTTTTTTGAATAAAATATAACTGGTCTCTTAAAGCTTGATCATTCATCACTAAGCAACCTTGAATGACATCGCTATGACCTCCTAAATATTTAGTGGCAGAATGCATTACAATAGTGGCACCAAAGTCTAATGGGTTTTGCAAATAAGGGGAGGCAAAAGTATTGTCTACACATACCATGCAATTATGTTTTTTACCAATAGTAGAGATTGCTTCAATATCACTAATATTCATCAGTGGATTGGTAGGTGTTTCTAACCAAATTAATTTAGTAGCAGGGGTCATGGCTTTTTCTACATTGGTGGCATCCGAGGTATCGACATAAATAAATTTGATACCCATTTTCTCATGCACTTTGGAAAATAACCTGAAACTACCTCCATACATATCATGTGCAGCCACTACTTCATCACCGGGTACTAGTAAACGCATAACTGCATCTGTAGCAGCGACACCACTGGCAAAGGCTAATCCAAATTTTCCATTTTCAATGACCGCAAAAGCTTCTTCTAATGCAAACCTTGTAGGGTTTTGACTTCTTGCATACTCATAGCCCTGATGCACACCAGGAGCAGATTGTACATAGGTAGAAGTTTGATAAATAGGGGTCATGATGGCGCCCGTACTTGGATCGGGATGCGCACCTGCGTGAATATATTTTGTAGCTAATTTCATTTGTAAATTTTAAGAATTTTTGTAAAAAGTATTATTTTATTTTTTTTAATTTATTTTAAAAAGTATTATTTTATTTTAATAGTATTATTTATCAGGCAACCTTATTGCCATTTTTAAACATTCTATAAGAATAAATAGTAGGAATGAGTACCATCACAATCATGTCTATAAAAAAAATGACAAAAGAAGTGACAGAACTAAAGGCCATACCTGCAACAAACTGAACTAAACCTCCGTACAACCATACTTTACCTGCTATTTTATGGGTAGCATTCCAATTGTCTTCATTATCTAAAGTCCAGGGCAGTTTAAATCCTGCAAAATAGTTTTGTTTTATTTTAGGCATATACATTCCCACGGCTGCAAAGGCTAATCCCATTAAAGGAAATAATAATTTTTCAATAGGAATACCTTGATGGGTCGTAGCATATAAAAGTACCAAGCTTAATAAGCTTAAAAACAAGACGGTGAAAAAGCCAAATTTTCTAAATAATCCATCATCTATTTTTTCAGTTCTTTTAGGATCGAAATTTTTAATATTAGCCAGTAAGAAATAAGTAATTAAACTTGCTACACCCATTATGATGGGTGCTAAATAAATACTGTCTTTCCCTCCAAAACCATCGGCTTCTCCTTTAATATTAAAATGAGTAGGGATAATTTCGGGTAAACTAGGGTAGAGGTAGGCTGCATAGATAAATGGAATCCCAATTAATACAAGTACATACAAGAGCACCATTTTTTTATTATTCATAAGCCGGCATTAGAGCTTAAAGTTACTATTTATTCGGTTTTAATCAATAATACGCTATATCCATAAAAAAATTTACTTTTGCTTCAAATCGAAAAAAATGAGCAAAGGTCCAATTTCAAAGTTTGTAGAGCATCATTATAGACATTTTAATGCCGCTGCCTTGGTAGACGCTGCAAAAGGTTATGAAACCCACCTTTTGGAAGGGGGCAAAATGCTAGTGAGTTTAGCAGGTGCTATGAGTACCGCTGAGTTAGGTATTAGCTTGGCTGAAATGATACGTCAAGATAAAATTGCTATTATTAGCTGTACCGGTGCCAACCTTGAAGAAGATGTAATGAACTTAGTGGCGCATAGCCATTATAAGCGTGTTCCTAATTACCGTGACTTAACTCCACAGGACGAGTGGGATTTATTAGAGAAACATTACAACCGTGTAACAGATACTTGTATTCCAGAAGAAGAAGCCTTTAGAAGATTGCAAAAACATATTGTTAAATATTGGAAGCAAGCGGAAGAAAAAGGCGAACGTTATTTTCCACATGAATTTTTATACCAAGTTGTATTGAGTGGAGAGTTAGAACAATACTATGAGATTGATCCTAAAGACAGCTGGATTGTGGCTGCAGCTAAAAAGAATATTCCTATTGTTGTGCCAGGTTGGGAGGATAGCACTACTGGAAATATATTTGCTAGCTATGTTATTAAAAAAGAATTAAAAGCGAGCACTGTTAAAAATGGCATTGAATACATGGTAGAATTAACAGAGTGGTACCGTGCCAATAGTGGTGGAAAAGGTGTTGGATTTTTCCAAGTGGGTGGCGGTATTGCAGGGGATTTTCCTATTTGTGTAGTACCCATGATGTACCAAGATTTAGAATGGCATGATGTGCCTTTCTGGAGTTACTTCTGTCAAATTAGTGATAGTACTACTTCTTATGGTTCTTATTCAGGCGCCGTGCCAAATGAAAAAATTACCTGGGGTAAATTAGATATTCATACACCTAAGTTTATTGTAGAAAGCGATGCGACCATTGTAGTGCCTTTGATATTTGCCTATATTCTTGGTCAATAATTAAAATGGGTCTTCCAATATAAAAGCCCTTAGATTTCTAAGGGCTTTTATATTTTATTTAAATATTCATTCGAAATATAATTTTTCGTTCTCTATCGCTTCGCTCAAAGTTCACTCAAAATTATATTTCCTCATTACTATTTAAATTAATTAACTAGTAGTATAAAAAATCAGCGCCCTCGTTTATGGGGGGCGCTGAAAAAGTCATTAGAGAAAAATTAAAATGGGTCTTAAATTTTCTTTAGACCCATTTTAATTATATTTTGAATGAATATTTAATTACCTCCCTGGCATATTCAAAGGAGTATCTCTTTTCAACATTTCTTCTCTTTGTGCAATTTCACAAGCAGTATGAAAAACCATGGATACTCTTTTTTGCATCAAATCAAAATTAATTTTTTCGATGGTATCGGTTGGTTGGTGATAATCGGCTAATAACATGCCATCATAGAAAAATAAAACCGGCACTCCTTTTTTAGCAAAATTATAATGGTCGCTACGGTAGTAAATTTGATTTTTGTCGTTAGGGTCGTCGTACTTATAATCTAAGGTAATATTACTTGAAGCCTTATTAGCTGCTTCGTTAATACCTACTAATTCAGAACTTAACTTATCGTGACCAATTACATATACATAACTAAGTGTATCTCCTAATTGACGCTCTGTATCTACACGACCCACCATGTCTGTATTCAAATCGGCAGTGGTTTTATCTAAAGGAAAAATAGGGTGCTCTGCATAATATGCTGAACCCCATAGGCCTTTCTCCTCGCCACTTACAGTCATAAATACAATAGTTCTGCGCGGCTTAAAACCCTTTTTGGCTGCTGCAGCAAAAGCTTCAGCCATTTGCATTACAGCTACTGTACCTGAACCATCATCATCTGCACCATACCAAATGACATCACCTCTTTTACCTAAATGATCGTAGTGACCCGTTAACATTAGATATTCTTCTTTTTTATCAGTACCTGGAAGCATTGCAATAACATTACTACTTTCTACATTCTCTGTTGTCTTTGTGGCCACCATCGAGGCGTTGGTTGTATAGATTCCCTTTTTTAATTCTTTCAAACTAGTTAAAGAAGAAACAGTACCACCTAGTATAGCAGCAGCTACTTCCATAGAAATATTTGCCATGATAAAACCTGCACTTGCATTCGCATTTGATTTCATGTAGACATTGCTTTTTGTAAGGGAGGGTGTAGCACTAGGAAAATCGGCAGATATAATAAATAAACCAGCTGCGCCTTTGCTGCTTGCTTGACGCATTTTAGCCATAGGAGATGCAGGGTTAGCGTAATAAGCACGATTACCTCCAGCTCCCATTTTTACGGGACCTTCGCTATTTCCTTCTATAACAATAACTAATTTTCCTTTTACCTCTATGTTTTCATAGTCATTGATTGACTTGCTAGCATCTACAATGCCGTAGCCTGCAAAAACAACTTCTTTAATATCCAAGTTTGTATTAGTAATCCCTTGAAGATTAAAGTTGAAATCTTTGTCCCATACAAATGATTTTCCTTGCACTGTTAATTTCTTTTCAGTAAGTGCATCTTGGTAAACAGGATATACTTGTTGGTAGCTATTCCCATTACCTGGCAATAATCCCATTCTTTTAAACTCAGATTCAATATAAGCCGCAGCTCTTTTTTGACCTGGGCTTCCTGTTTCACGGCCTTCCATTTCAGCACTTGCAACAATAGAAAGTTTTTCTTTCATTGCTTTAGCAGTAATGACATTAGCGAATTTGGTGAGGTCCTTTGTTGTTTGTGCAAAAGACATAGTGCTTATCAAAAGCAAAGAAATCCATACTAGTTTTTTCATTTGACTTATTTAATTTTTATGCGCAAGTAATTTTGTTAACTCTATTTTGATGTCTGCCTCCTTCAAAAGCAGTAGACATAAATTTTTCTATCATTTCTTTAGCAAGTTCAATACTTACATAACGTGCAGGAATACAAATCATATTGGCGTTATTATGTAAGCGCGTTAGTTCTGCAATGTCGGTTTGCCAACAAAGGCCCGCTCTAATACCTGCATGCTTATTGGCTGTCATGGCTACACCGTTGGCACTACCGCAAAATAAAATACCAAAAGCAGCTTCTCCCGTTTCAACACTAGTGGCAGTGGGATGTGCGAAGTCGGGGTAATCGACAGAATCGGTAGTATAGGTGCCAAAGTCCTTGGTGGTATAGCCTTTTTCTTGTAACCAAGCGTTGATGGTATTTTTAAAATCAATACCTGCGTGGTCGGCGCCTAAGGCAATGGGTTTAGTAGCATCAAAAACGTAATTCATATTTTAATTTTTCTGATAAAAATTTATTACAAATATTTTATTCTTATCTATTTTTTAAATAGCGTTCTTCTTAATCCCACTGCTCGTCTTCTGATTTCTTAACAGACTTATGTGCCCATCTTGAAACAAAAATACTAAACTCAAATAAAGTATATAAAGGAATAAATACAATGGTTTGACTATACCAGTCTGGACTTGGTGTAATAAAGGCAGCTACAAATAAAATAATGACTACTGCATATTTACGCGTAGTAGTTAAAAACTTAGGTGTAATTAAACCAATTTTAGTTAACAGAAAAACAATGACAGGTAGTTCAAATGCAATACCACAGCCTAAAATTAAATTGGTTAAATTGTCTAAGTAATCGGCAAATGTAGGAATAGTAGTGATGGCTCCTTTAGAACCTAATTGAAAGCCAGCCAAGAAATTAAAGGTAAAGGGGCCTAATACAAAAAAACCGAAGGCGGAACCCATGAAGAAAAAGAAGGATACCCAAAAAATCATGAACCTTGTATTCTTAACTTCTTTTTCTTTTAAGGCGGGTTTTACAAAAGCCCATATTTGATAAAAAATATAAGGGAAGGCAATAATTAAACCCCCCACAAAGGCCATACTAATACTACTTAAAAACTGACCTCCAAAAGTGGTACTTTGTAAGGATACTTTCACAGGCGGCATGCAAAGTGAATCTCCTAAATGTAACCAATGACTTAAATTGCAAAATGCTTTATAGGTAATAAAATCTGAATTCAATGGACCTGTAATAACATTGTCCATGATCCAATCACGATAAATGAATATAATAATTGAAGTGATTAATACAGAACCTAATGAACGTACAATCGTGCCCCTTAATACTTCCAAATGATCGATGAAAGACATCTCTGATTCATCAGTTTTTTTAAATCGGTCAAATAGTGCCATAGTACATTTTCAATGAGGGCTAAAGTTAAGGTTTCTAGGGGAAAAAGGGGGTCCAAATATCAAAAAAAGGACTAGCGGATTTTAATTTTTGCCTTTTCAATTCGGGTATCACTAACGGCCAATATTTCGGCGTCAAAATGAGGCAAATGGATAATAGTGCGCATTTTAGGAATGGACTCGTGATGGTGAATTAAATAGCCACTAAGGGTTTCTGAACTGTCGGCTGAAAAATCTATACCATATTTTTCATATAAGTAGTCTAGCTCTAGACGCCCACTAAATATAAACTCGGTATCTGAAAGCTTTTTTTCAATTAAGTCTTGCTCATCATATTCATCTTCAATTTCTCCAAAAATTTCTTCGAGCACATCTTCCATGGTGACTATACCGGCGGTGCCTCCAAATTCATCTACCACCCAGGCAATACTTTTTCTTTTTTTGGAGAATAAACTGATAAGGTCTGCTGCATTCATACTTTCAGTAACAAGAGGGATAGAATGTATTATGGAAGCAATATTAGTTGGCTTTTTAAATAAATCTAGCTGATGCACATAGCCGACAATGGCGTCTAAGCTTTCTTCATAAACAATGAGCTTACTTAATTTAGTTTCAATAAATATTTCGCTTAAGCTTTGTATAGAAGTAGTTAATTCAACACCTACAATTTCTGTGCGAGGCACTAAGCACTCTCTAATTTTTATATCTGGTAAACTTAATGCGTTTTCAAATAAATCGGTATTTAAATCCTGCTGTTCTTTTGATTGTTTTGTTTGTTGTACAAAATGCGCCAGATCTACTTTAGTGAAACCCTCTTTTTTATGAATAATACGCATTTGAAATAAATATTTCAATACAAATTGCGCAAGGTTTACGAGTAAGATAGTAATGGGCCTAAATAATATATGAAAAAATTGTGCCAAAGGGGCGAAGAGCGTAATCATGGAAGCGGCTCTGGCTTTGAAGATGGCCTTGGGTACTAGCTCTCCAATAAGTAAAATGACGAGCGTAGATAAAATAGTGTTGCCTAGTAAAATGGAGTAGGGACCTAAGTGCCATCTTTCCCAAACGAATTTATCTAACAAGGCTTCGAATTGAATACCAAAAACCACTAAGGAAATATTTAAACCAATTAAACAAGTGCCAATAAATTGCGTAGGTGTTTCTAAAAACTTGGCAATAATTTTTGCTGCGTTATTACCCTGCTTTTTTTTAAGCTCTAAGCTTAAACGATTGGCACTCACAAAGCCAATTTCATAACCTGAAAAAAATCCAATTAAAATAAGTGAGGCGATTATAGCAAAAAGCATAAAATGTATTTATTCAATTTCAAATTTACTCATTACCACTCAGGTAATTTTGGTTTTGTTTCAACAATCCCTTCAATTTGCTCCATAATTTCAGCAGTCAATAAGGCGGCGGTATCAATAGCTGTTAAATTATCTAACAATTGTGCCTTATTGGTAGCTCCTAAAATAGCGGTACTTACATTTGGGTTTTTAATACACCAAGCAATACTTAATGAAGCGGTACTTACTTTTAATGCCTTGGCCATCGCAGCTAATTGCTTTACTTTCTTTATGCTGTCTTGCATTAACATGCGGTCCCTTAACCATTCAAAACCTTCTAAGTGAAAACGAGATCCTTCTGGTATACCATCGTTATATTTCCCCGTTAAAAGGCCTGATGCTAAAGGGCTCCAAATAGTAGTACCCATACCTACATTTTTAAAAATTTCTAGGTATTCACTTTCCATTTTTGCACGTTCAAATAAATTGTACTGTGGTTGTTCAACCGATGGACCTATTAAATGCTGTGCAGCTGCTACACGGTGGGCTTCCATAATTTCAACACCACTCCACTCGCTGGTACCCCAGTATAAAATTTTACCTTGTTGAATAAGTGTGTTCATGGTTTGCACCACTTCTTCAATAGGGGTCGTTTTATCGGGTCTATGACAATAGTAAAGGTCTAGATAATCGGTTTGTAATCTTTTCAAAGCTTCATGACAAGCTTCGGTCAAATGCTTTCTACTAAGTCCAGTTTGATTGGGTTTATTTGCTTTTCCTCTCCATCCAAAATAAGCTTTGGAAGAAAGTACAATAGAAGTTCTATCCCAGTTTTTTTTACTCAATACACGGCCCATCATTTTTTCACTCTCGCCTGCAGCATACACTTCGGCATTATCAAAAAAATTCACGCCTGCATCATAGGCAATACCCATTAGTTCATCGGCAATGCTGTCGTTGATTTGTTTGTGAAAAGTGACCCAGCTTCCAAAACTAAGTGTACTTAATTGTAAGCCTGTCTTACCCATTTTTCTGTATTCCATAAAAATTATTTAGGATGGCTGCCACTACTATCGGATAGTATGGCGAAACTATTTGATTGTGGTTTAAAAATATGTATATCTGTTAAGTTCTGATTGGCTTCAAAACCCTTACCATAAATTTTAGCAATGGGGTTATGTTGCTTTACAATCACCTCTTTATCGGTGGTAAACTTATTGGTTATTTGATCCCATATCATTTCCTTACACCATAAAGTATCTCCTAAGACGTTATATACAATTACATTGTCTTTTAAAAATACTTTATTTTCTGCCTCTTTATAATTGGCATAGTCGGCGCTAAGTTTACTTTCAATATGCAAACTATCTTTATAAAAATCTACTTTAATAGTACTAGGAAATTCTACCATTTTACCACTATCCACTAAGTATTTTCTCATCAAAGGGGCCATTAATTTGGCTGTCATCTTTCCGTCGGTACTCATAAAAATGGATACCTCTTTTCCTACATCAATGCCTCCAATGCGTGCACTTAAGGCCTGTACTTCATTCACATTATTTTCGCAGGCCAGCATAAAAAAGCAGCTACTTATTAAAGCAACTGCTAGTTTAGTTTTTTTATGTAAAAAAGTATTAATCATATTTGCGTTTATTAAACCAAACATCGCTCAAGCTATAGCCTACAGTAAATTGTACAAAATTTTCTTTGTAATCATTAACCCCAGAACCTCTTTGGCCAGCTTGCAATGCTAAATTTAGTAAAGTAAATTGGTAATCATATGAACGATATTTTCTAATAGGTAGTCCCATTCCTAAAGTCATGGCAGCAATTTTCAAGCCCTTATTGTCTATGTTGATATAGTCTTTACCTGTATAAAAACCAGCTCTGTAAGTGACAGTAGACCAATAACTTTGATAGTTATAAGGATTAGGACAGAACTGCGCACCAACACGAAACATCCAAGAATTAGACAGCGCATCTTTTTGTCCGTAGAAACTATACTTGTCCTGCCAAGCAGCGCTATTGTATTCAATACCCAATACCCATTGGTCGTAATTTCCTCTTGTATCATATTCTTTTTTATGCAATGCTATACCTAAAGTATACTTAGCAGGTATAGTAACATTGCCTTTCATATTTCGAATAGAGATAGCTGTATCTAATGGAGTAGAAGTAGTGGCTGTAAAACTTCCGGTTGAACGTACTAAATCTTGTTTCCCTTTCATGGTTTGGTCCATACTAGCAGTAGCACCATAACTTAAAGAGTATTCTGTTTTTTGAACACCCTTTCCTTTTTGTATTTTATAGATAGGAAATTCTCCTAATAAACCCCCTTGAAAAAAGATACCACTAAAAACAGTATTGGTATTGGAAGTGGATTGGAAAAAATAATTGGAGTCGGTACTATTTTGAAATGATTTTATATTATCAATTTTTCGACGTCCAAAATTATAACCTGTATTCACTCCCAAACTTAAGTACTTCCAAGATTTACCAAAACCTAAAAACACTTGGTTTAATCCACCTTGTCCAACATAATTATTGAAAATGGTATCACCAGAAGAAATTCTTTTTGTTTCGGTTACAGCATAATTTATTTGTGAAATAGGTCTTAGGCCAAAAGCCATTCCTATTTTTTTATTTTTATCTACAGGCACGCCCACTGCTATATAATTGGGGCTTAAGTAAGTTGATTGTTCTCTGCCAGTGGGTGCAGACAATTTCTTTAAAGTATTATTATTAAAGTTCATGCCTAAATCAAAAGTGGTCATATAAATAGAACCATAAGATGCAGGGTTATTGAAATTGATACTTTGCCCAAAGCTACCATTCATTGAAGAGGTATAAGCAGCAGAAAAACCACCCAAAGCCTGGCTGGTTGCATTTTGACTATTCACTATTTCAGAACCTAATCCATACCTAGAAAAAGGGGAATTGATTTGAGCCTTAGTTGGGGTGATAAAACAAACTAAACCTAGAAAGGGGGTTAACCTAATTATTTTTTTCGCAAATAGCATACAGTCCTTTATATATTAAATTTTGGTCGGCAAATATCCTCTTTTTTAAATGAGGTACAAAATAAGAAATGTCTCCACCGGTTAATAGCACGTTAAAGTTGCTATATTTCTGCTCATATGCTGTAATAATGCCATCTATTTCGGCTGCCATGCCCAAAATAACCCCGCTTAGAATATTGGTTTTAGTGTCATAACCCACTAGTGGAAAATCGTTGGAGGGGCTAATAAGGGGTAAAAGGGCCGTTTGCTCATGCATTGCCTTAAAGCGCATTTGCATGCCTGGGGATATGCTTCCTCCTAAAAAAGCATGGGTATTATTGATAAAATTATAGGTAATACAACTGCCTAAAGAAATAACTAAATTATGTGCATGGGGGAACTGATCTACAGCGGCAGCGATTAAGGCTAAACGGTCCGCGCCAATGGTTTCAGGCTTGCCCACAGGAGTGGTAAAGTTAATTTGGGTGCTGGGTCCCAATAAATGAAATTTTGTATTTTTTGAAAGTAGTGTTTCTATGGCTTTATCGTGATGTATAACAGAAGACAAAATGGTTTTTGTTGGAGTAAATTCAGCCAATAATTTTTCAATTTCTTGAATAGAGCCAGTTGCTAAAACACGCAATTCTACCAAGGAGGCATTGGTAAAAATGGCTGCTTTTAATCGTGTATTGCCAAAATCAAAACAGATGGTGGTAGACATAAACTTGTTTAGGGTTCAAAAATAATCTCTTTGCCCCAAAGTTTAGATAAAACAATAGGCAAGTTGCAAAAGTTTTCGGTTATTTGAAGTACAAATTAAGCGGGCATGAAAATAGCGGGGTTTACGATCATAAAAAATGCGGTTATCAATGACTTCCCCATTGTGGAAGCTATTGGTTCCATACTACCCGTGGTGGATGAAATGATTGTTTTAATTGGAGATTCTAGCGATGAAACCACTGCGCTTATTGAAGCCATCGGAGATCCTAAAATTAAAATTCATCACTCTGTTTGGAATAAAAATTTAAGAAAGGGGGGTGTTGTTTTAGCAGACGAAACCGATAAAGCCTTTGCGTTGGTTGGTGACGAATATACTTGGGCATTTTATATTCAAGGAGATGAACTGGTGCATGAAAAGTATCATGCGACGATAAGAGCAGCTTGTGAAAAGTATGCTGCTGATACAGAAGTACAGGGGCTTTTATTTAAATACAAACATTTTTATGGTACTTATGATTATGTAGGAGATAGTAGAAAATGGTATGCAAATGAAATTAGAATTATTAGAAATAATAAAGCTATTTCCGCTTATCGAGATGCGCAAGGTTTTAGAATAGGCAGGACCAAATTACCTGTGGCTAAAGTGGATGCGAGCATTTATCATTATGGCTGGGTAAAAAGTCCTGCACAAATGAGAAAAAAATTAAAAGAAAGTAGCGTTTATTGGAACGATGATACAGCAATGGAAAAAATAAAATTAAGCCCCGAAGATTATGATTTTACAGGTTTTGATTCTTTAGAAAAATTCACAGGTACGCATCCTAGGGTCATGGTTGATAGAATACAAAAAAAGAACTGGGTCATTGATGTAGACCTTTCTCAAAAAAAGTTTTCCTTCAAAAATAAATGCTTGTATTATTTTGAAAAATTAACAGGTATTCGACCTTTTGATTTTAAAAATTATAAAATTATTAGAAAATAAATATGCATTCAATTTCCGATATTAAACAAGCAGTGACCAAGGGAGACTTTCTTTTATTAGCAAAAGCTATATCCTTTATTGAAAATAGTGCAGCAGGCGCCAATACTTTTTTAGCAGCATTAGTACCTGAAACAGTTCCTATTATGGGCATAACAGGTCCTCCTGGTGCAGGAAAGAGTACTTTAATTAATGCCATTATTTCAACATGGGTGAATGAAAATAAAAAAGTAGCTGTTTTATCCGTGGATCCTTCATCCCCTTTTCATCAAGGTGCCATTTTAGGAGATCGTATTCGCATGAAAGATTGGTACTTGCATCCTCAAGTGTATATTAGGTCGCTGGCTGCAAGAGGACATTTGGGTGGATTGAATAGTGCCATGCTATCCTTGACTACTTTAATGCAGTCTGCAGGCTTTGATCATATAGTAATAGAAACAGTGGGGGTAGGGCAATCGGAAGTAGAGATAGCCTCCCTGGCAGATACTACAGTGGTGGTCTTAGTACCAGAAGCGGGGGATGAAGTGCAAATGATGAAATCGGGGCTGATGGAGATTGCCAATGTATTTGTAGTGAATAAAAGCGACCGACCCAATGCACAAATATTTACGAATCATTTAAAACAAATGATTGCAGAAAACACATTGATTCAATTGGCGCCAGCGGTAGTTACTACCATTGCTACAGAGAGAGAAGGCATTACGGAATTACTAAAAGCGGTGGATGCGCACCAATTATCCATTCATGATGGTTTGCAACAAAAGGAAATGCTTTTTAATAAAGTGGTTCAATTGATTATAGCAAGTAAAATGAATGGGGTAGATATAGAAAAAGTTAAATTGAATTTAGCTTTGGAATCTGATAAACCCAATTTTAATATTTTTAAATTTGCACAAACATTTTATTAAATACTCATTTTTATCAAATAACTTTTTTAGACAGATTCATCTTAAAAGCTTTATTCGAAAATAAAATTATTACAGTAAGTGGCTTTATTACTAAAGTCTTGGAATTTTTCAAAACTAAATTCGGTAGTTGGAATAAAATGAGTTCCTTGAATAATTTTTCCTTGATAACCCAGCGATTCTAAATAATGTATTGTTTCCATTACTTTTTCTTTACCAATATGCCTCGCTTCAATTTCTACTAAAATTTTAGGCCTATATTTTTTTAGTATAGCTTCTGCCCCCTTAAAAACTTTTAATTCATTGCCCTCGACATCTACTTTTAAAAATTGAGGGATGAGTTGATGTTTCTCGCAGTATGCATCCAAGGTAGTGATGATTACTTTTTCAGTGGTTTGAAAATTAATATCGTTTTCATGTTCTACAATCGTAGCGCTAGGAGAGCTTAGTTTACCATGTAATAGGGCAGGTAGGTATAAATTGCTTTGGCCAGTTACATTGGACAGCGCAATATGTTCAATAACTAGATTGTCCCAATGAAATAGATTTTTTATTTTTTCTAAATAAGTAAAAAGAATTTGTTGGGGTTCAAAACCAATGAGGTTTCCTCCTTTACCCGTTTGTTGTAACATTTGGTATAAATAGCCTGCTTTGTGGGCACCGATATCAAAAACGAGGTCTCCTTTTTTAATAGATTTTTTGATATAGGCAAACTCGCCCTTATCACTTTTACTGTATTTATAAACTCTGTGTAAAAGCTTAATAGATTCAACTATTTTCATTAAGGGGGTTATGGTTTATCCTGCTTCCACCATTTAAAGGCGATATAGCCTGCAATAGCAAAAGGCATGGCTGCCAAATATAATATACCCGCATTAAAACCCTTGCCGGCTTCTTGACCAATTTGACCGGCGGTCTTGGTACAAATAGAGCATTGTGCCATAGCACTTACTACCAATAATTGAGAGAGTATTAAAAACGTAATGCGTTTCATAAATACTTATTTATTTTCTGTATTCAGTAAAGGCTAATAAAAAACCCCTTGAGGGGGTATTTATTACAAAGTGTTAAGCTTTCGCTTTAGTTGCTTTTTCAGTTTTTACAGCAGCAGCCTTTGGGGCAGTTGCTTTTTCAGCAGTTGCTTTTTCAGTTTTTGTAGCAGTCGCTTTTGGTGCAGCTACTTTTGCAGCCGCCACTTTAGCGCCTTTGCTAGCCACTTTATGTGGTCTGCTTACGCCAAAAGAACCTTTAAATCTTTTTCCTTTAGCTGTTTTTTTATCTCCTCTTCCCATATTCTTGTTTTTTGTTAATTGTTGATTGGACAGCAAAAATAAAAAAACCCTCGCACATACGAGGGTTTTTTTTCAAAATCTTGTAATTAGGCGATTTTAGTCACTAAAACTATAATTTACCGCTCAATTCTTTACCTGCTTTGAATTTTGCAACTTTCTTAGCTTTGATTTTGATAGCAGCACCAGTTTGTGGATTGCGACCCATACGAGCAGCACGCTTCGAAACTGAGAATGTACCAAATCCTACTAAAGTTACTTTATCTCCTTTTTTCAAGGCTTTTGTAACTGCTTCGATAAATGCGTCTAAAGCTGCGTTAGCTTGTGTTTTTGCGATCTCTGCATTGTCAGCAATGTGAGCGATCAATTCTGCTTTGTTCATAGATGTGTTTTTTATAAGGTTAAAACGATGTAACAAATTTATTGGCTTTTATCAATTGAAAAAATATTTTTTTTCAAAAAGCATTTTTATTTTTCGCTTGAAACCCTTAAATAGCAAGGATTTCGTACAAAATCATGGAATTCGTTAGTATAATGTATTCAATGAAAAACATATGAAACCCTTGATGGCATTGAGTTTCATTGGTAATCGGCTGAAATATAAGCCTGCCTTGCGTTTCCGCCATTTAATCTATCCACATTCAATTCACAATTTGCATTTCGGTGCAAAAATAGTAACATTTTTCACCCCAAGTGAGCTGTACTTCCTTTAAATGGTCATTTGCCTGTAATTCTTGATAGGCCTGCCATAGCTCCATGTTGTCAGCATAAAGTTGTAAAGTATAAGTAGGCGATTGGTCGGCATTTACCTTAATTTGATAAAATTTATTTTCTATGAAACTTTGACCTGACATTAAGGTAGGAATAAAATTATTTTTCATCCATTCCAACCATTGAAATTCTACAGCGGGATCAATCTGAAAACTTATATTATACACTTTCATGAAAATAATTTTATATTTTATTTTAATTCTAAAACAATGGGGCAGTGGTCGCTATGTTTTACCATAGGTAGGATGGTGGCGGCTTTAATAGAGCTTCCTAGAGCATCGGTTGTGCATAAATAATCAATACGCCATCCTTTATTTTCTAGTCTCACACTAGGAAATCTTTGGGTCCACCAGGAATAACCACCGGTAGTAGTAGGATTTATTTTTCTATAACTATCTACCCATCCATTTGTTAAAAACTGACTCATCCATTCCCTTTCTTCGGGTAAAAAACCAGAGGATTTTTTATTGCCTTTAGGATCATGAATATCTATTTCTTGATGTGCAATATTATAGTCACCTGCAAGAATAATTTTGGGGCGTTTTTTTGCTAGCTTTTTTAAATAGGTTTCAAACTCACTTAGCCATTGGTACTTATAGGTTTGTCTTTCATCGCCACTACTTCCAGAGGGGAAATAGGCATTTACAATGGTTAAATCACCTATATCTATTCTAATCACCCTGCCCTCAAAATCGCTCATGGCATATCCACTGCCTGTTTGCACGAGGTTGGGTTTGATTTTACTAAAAATAGCTACTCCACTATAACCTTTTTTTTGGGCTGAAAACCAGCAGACATGATAGCCAAGGTTTGTGAATAAAGAAAGGTCAATATCGTTCTCGGTGGCCTTGGTTTCTTGCACACAAAAAATATCTACAGGATATTCGCTTAACCACTCGATAAGTCCTTTTTTAATGGCCGCTCTAATTCCATTGACATTATAACTTACAATTCGCATGCAATAGTTTGTTTATCCAGGTTGTTGAAATATTTCTGCATAAGCAATCAGTATTAATAAGGATTGCAAATTCGAAGGAAGATTTCCTTTTGCCACCATTTGAGTGGGTTTTTTATTACCACTAATAGCCATCACCATTATTTTATCAACCAGTATAGTGGTAATATTATTTTCATAATTCAATTGAATGGTAAACTCATGGTTGAATGCTTTACCAGTAATAACTCTTGATTGAACAATAGGTTGTTTTGCAAAAAAGGTACCTAAGGGAGCGCGACGGCTGGAATCGTATCCATTGTAAACAATGTCTGGGTAATAAAATTTATTTTCTTCTTTGACAAAATCTTTTACTGTAAAATAACCCGTACTATCTTTCTCTTGGTAAATACGATGCGTAGCTTCTGGTAAAAATTGAATGGCAAATTTAGGCGTATTATTATTGGTGGTAGGTTCGGTTGTAAACTCAATATAGGTATCTAATGTATAATCGATATTATTTTTAATATCACGAAGTGGCTGTATGACTTTATAGTACTCGCTGTTGTTAAATAAAGACCTAGTCTTTCTTAAAGCAGTAATGATCTCTTTATAGGGGTTAGTTTCAGATTTGTCTTTATGATTAATTTTTTTTAAAATAGCAGCAGGCACTCTTAATGCATGCACACCTTCATGATCAGCAAAGGATATAAATTGCTTGCTCGTGTCAAATATAGTTCTTGGCATATTGTGCACAAAGGGCATCCAATAATCATCGGTGGCATAAACTGCTGGAACTTTGACGTCAAGAAAATCTATATTGTCTCCTGCTGCGTCTAAATAATTCATTGACTTAGCAATCGCACTGAATAAAAGACTAGGCATGCTAGCTGATGTTTTAATGGTATAGCCAATGCCCAATGTTCCAATAGGTGTAAGACCTAGCATTATTGTTTTTTGAAAAACGCGTTCTTGCTTTGAATTAAAAATAGAACAGGCAACAAACCAAACAGAATGAATGCTGTCTCTTTTTTTACTTTGCGAAAGTTTATCTGCATCATTGTCTGTAATCAAATTATTCTGGAAAGCAAATTCGGGATCCATTTCATATAATTCTAAATAAGTGTGAAAGGGAATATCTCTACTACCCCTCCAATCAATTTTTATTTTACCTGCTTGACTTGTTTTAGTAAGTGTTACATTAAGAGTATTATAATTTTTCTCTCTTTGCATTTTTAAGTTGACAAAAAGACTGGTATCTAAGGCCTCTAAAAAAGGAGTAATATTTGCTGGAATTTTCCAATAACTAGCCGTTGGGTTTAAGTAAGAGTAGGCCTGTATTTGTTCCACTACCACTAAGGGCAAAGGCTTGCTTGTACTTTGCGCATTAACATGCATGCAGCTTAGTAATGAAAAAAGTAAAAATTGAAGGGCTATCAAGGGCTTCATAACTCGTATAAAATGATAAGACAAATTTAGCTTATTTAAAGTACTATACTTCAAATTTATGCTAAGTTCAATAAGAAGATTTGTTAAAATCATTCATTAGTCAATCACTGGCTGCAACCATCTTGTAATATATTCTATTGGCTTATCCTTTCTTTTGGTGTAATCTAAGACTTGGTCCTGACTAATTTTACCTAATCCAAAATATTGACTTTGTGGATTTGCAAAATACCAACCACAAACACTGGAAGCTGGATACATAGCTAAACTTTCTGTTAAACTTATACCCGTATTTTTTTCTGCGTCTAATAAATTAAACAAGGTATATTTTTCGGTATGGTCTGGACAAGCAGGGTAACCCGGTGCAGGACGAATACCTACATATTGTTCACTAATCAAAGACTCATTATTTAAAGTTTCATCTGCTGCGTAGCCCCAATATTCTTTTCTGGTTTTAGCATGTAAATATTCTGCAAACGCTTCTGCTAATCTATCGGCCAAGGCTTGCAAAATAATTTTATTATAGTCGTCTAAATTTTCTTCAAAGTTTTTGATATGTTTTTCAATGCCATGAATGGTAACTGCAAAAGCACCTATGTAATCTTTTTTATTTTCAGCAGCGGGGCAAATAAAATCAGCCAATGAATAATTAGGTTGACCCACCGTTTTTTTAGCTTGCTGTCTTAAAAAATGTAAGGCTAGTTTTTCTTCACCATTTTCTACTAATACATCATCGTTATGAGAACTAGCTGGCCAAAAACCTATGGCCCCTTTGGCGGTCAGCCATTTTTCTTCAACAATTTGCTTTAATAATTTCTGAGCATCTTCGAATAATTTTGTAGCTACTTCTCCTACTACCGCATCTGTTAAAATAGCAGGGAAATTACCATGCAATTCCCAGGCAATGAAAAAGGGTTTCCAATCGATATAGTCAACTAGTACCGACAAGTCGTTTATTTCAATGGCTTGATTACCCGTAAAACTAGGCGCTACCACTTTAAAATTTTCCCAATCAATGATGGCTTTATTTTGCAAAGCATCCGCGTAACTAAGTGATTGCTTGGTGGTTTTTTTATTATCAAAATCGGACTTCAGTCCTGCATATGCTTTTTCTAATTCGAGTAAAAAGGGGGCTTTCTGGTCTTTATTTAATAAAGAACCAGCCACCGTTACACTTCTGGAAGCGTCTAATACATGTATTACACCATCACCATATTCAGGTGCAATCTTTACAGCTGTATGCATTCTAGAAGTAGTGGCACCTCCAATCATAAGTGGAATAGTCATTCCTCTTCGTTTCATTTCTTTTGCGATATACACCATCTCATCTAAAGAAGGTGTAATAAGACCACTGAGTCCAATAATATCTACCTCGTGCTTTTGTGCTTCTGTTAAAATTTTATCGGCAGCCACCATCACCCCTAAATCAATAATTTCATAACCATTACAACCGAGTACTACACCCACAATATTTTTTCCAATATCATGCACATCGCCTTTTACGGTGGCTAATAATATTTTAGCGGGTCCCTTGCTCGCACCATTGGGGTTTATAGAAGCTAATTTTTTTCTTTCTTTTTCGGCTTCAATAAACGGCGTTAAAACGGCCACACTTTTTTTCATCACCCTTGCACTTTTTACCACCTGCGGTAAAAACATTTTTCCTGCACCAAATAAGTCACCCACTTGGTTCATACCCGCCATCAGTGGCCCTTCAATGACTTCTAAGGGTTCGCTGTATTGCAATCTGGCTTCCTCAGTATCGGCGTCAATAAAATCGGTAATACCATTAATTAATGAATGGGCTAATCTTTCTTCTACAGTACCTTCTCTCCATGCGGCACTTTTCACTTCCACCTTGCCTTTTGCTTGTACAGTATCTGCATATTGTATTAAGGCTTCCGTGGCTTCGTTGTTGTCGTTATTTCTATTTAAAATAACATCTTCACACAAGTTTCTTAAAGTGGGTTCAATTTCATCATAGACTTCTAATTGACCTGCATTCACAATACCCATGTCCATACCCGCTTTCACGGCATGAAATAAGAACACAGCATGAATGGATTCGCGTACAGCATCATTACCTCTAAAAGAAAAAGATACATTCGAAACACCACCACTTACTTTGGCCAGCGGCATTCTTTCTTTAATCACACGGGTAGCTTCAATAAAATCAACGGCATAATTATTATGCTCTTCAATACCTGTAGCTACAGCAAAAATATTGGGATCAAAAATAATATCTTGAGGATCAAAACCTACTTGCTCTACTAAAATTTTATAAGCACGTGAACAAATTTCAATTTTACGGTCCTTGGTATCGGCTTGTCCTTTCTCATCAAAGGCCATCACAATTACGGCTGCTCCAAAGGCTTTACAAATATGCGCTTGTTCAATAAACTTGGCTTCTCCTTCCTTCATGGAAATAGAATTCACAATACATTTTCCTTGCACACATTTTAAACCCGCTTCAATAATTTCAAATTTAGAACTATCAATCATGATAGGTATCTTGGCAATATCTGGTTCGCTTTGTATTAAATTTAAAAAAGTGGTCATGGCAGGGACACCTTCTAATAAGGCGTCATCCATATTGACATCAATAATTTGTGCACCACTTTCCACTTGGCTTCTAGCTACCGATAATGCCTCTTCGTATTTATTTTCTTTAATAAGTCTTGCAAATTTCTTAGAACCGGTTACATTGGTTCTTTCCCCTACGTTTACAAAATTAGTTTCAGGACGAATAATTAAAGGTTCTAATCCGGCTAATCTTAAATAAGGTTTAATATGTATTATTTCTTCACTCATAATTTAAATAGTTGGGTCTTGAATAGGTAGCATGCGGGGTGTGATATTTTTTACATTATCCGCTATATGTTTGATGTGATCGGGCGTGGTACCGCAGCAGCCTCCTACAATATTGACAAATTTATTTTTAGCCCAGTCCTCAATAAAATGAGCTGTTTCATGTGGCTGCTCATCGTATTCGCCCATGGCATTGGGTAGTCCTGCATTGGGATAGGCCGATGTATAACAGGTGGCTATTTGTGCAAGCTCTTCAATATGACTTCTCATTTCTTGTGCGCCTAAGGCACAGTTTAAACCTACACTTAAAGGTTTGGCATGTGCAATAGAAGTATAGAATGCGGATAAGGTTTGACCACTTAAGGTTCTACCCGATGCATCGGTAATAGTACCACTTATCATCATCGGTAATTCAGGCTTGCCTTCTTTTCTAAAATATTCTTTCACAGCAAAAATGGCAGCCTTTGCATTTAAGGTATCAAAAATAGTTTCAATTAAAATAATATCTACGCCACCATCTACAAGCCCACGTATTTGTTCTGTATAGGCTACTACTACTTCATCAAAACTAACGGCGCGAAAACCTGGATTATTGACATCCGGTGATAAACTTAAAGTTTTATTCAAAGGGCCAATAGCACCTGCTATATATTTTTCACTAGCGTTAGGATGTTTTGATTTGTATTGTCGAACGGCTTCCTGGCCACATTTAACAGCCGCTACATTTAATTCATAAGCCAAGCTTTGCATATCATAGTCGGCCATAGCAATAGAAGTACTACTGAAAGTATTGGTTTCAATAATATCGGCGCCGGCTTCTAAATATTGCAAATGAATACCCGAAACAATGGAGGGCTGTGTAATACATAATAAGTCGTTATTGCCTTTAAGGTCTGAAGGCCAGTTGGCAAAACGCGTGCCGCGGTAATCGGCTTCCGTTAATTTATGGCGCTGAATCATCGTACCCATGGCACCATCAATAACCAAAATTCTTTTTTTGAGTGTCTCTTGAATTGACATAAATAAATTTTTATGCATGTATCCAAAAGAAAATAGAGCAACTAATAATACTATTGAAAATAGGGGGGGTGAAAATAGTATCGTTTATTAGTTCTTTTTTTCCCTTTCGGAAAGCAGGTTGAACAATAAACAAATCCGCCTGCAATGCGGAGCAAAGTTAATACACTATTGCTTTCCAGCCAAATAAAGCCCTTTTTATGCTTTAAAGCTTAGTTATTCTTAGTTATGGGTAGGCAGCTTTAACATCGATATTGATTTTGTCGGCTACCATTTTAATGAGTATGCCTCCAATTTTAAAGTCTTTTAAAGTGACAGTGAACTTGGCAGTGGCGATAGGTAGGCCATTTTTAATTTCTATCATTCCACTGGTTTGCATGGCTTTATTCACTCCATGTACTTGCATCGTACCCGTTACCGTGATAGGATACTTGCCATCCTTGGCAAAATTAACCGTGGAGAAATTAGTGATTTTGCCATTAAAAAAGGCACGTGGGAACTGATCACTTTCTAAATATTCTTCATTAAAATGTTTTTGCATGCCTTCCATTTCAAATGTAAAATCTTTGATAAGCATAATGAAACTCATGTCACCATTGGATTGTAGACGGCAGACTGCATTTTTATTTACGGCATCTATATCATTATCGTCCACTGCTATAAAATGTACTTCTGCATTTTTTGTGCTGTAATTTTTTTGAGCTAGTAAGGGGCTACTTACTACCATGGCGAATAATAAAACAAATACAATTCTCATACTTAATGTTTGAACATCAAAATTATATCATTCGGGTGAATTTTCCTATTTGATGTATTGGTGGATGGGTTGACGGTTGGAGATGCTCTTGCCTAGGGTCATTTCATCTGCATATTCTAATTCGCCTCCAAAGGCAATACCTCTTGCAATGGTGGTAATCATACAAGTGCTGGGTCCTAGCTTTTTTTGAATATAATAAATGGTGGTATCGCCTTGAATATTCGGATTTAAAGCAAAAACCAATTCAGTTACATTATCTTTTTTAACTCTTTCAATTAAGGGTTCGATGGTCAGTTGCTCCGGGCCAATACCATCTAGGGGAGAAATAATTCCACCGAGTACATGATAAGTGCCATTGAATTGTTGTGTATTCTCAATGGCAATTACGTCCCTAATATTTTCCACTACGCAAATGGTATTTTTTTGACGACCTGAATTGGCACAAATAGAACAAATAGTACCATCGCTGATATTGTAACATTTTTGACAGAATTGAATTTCCTTGCGCATTTTTTTTAAGACCTCACTAAAATTGTTGGTGACGTCCTGTTCTTGTTTTAATAAATGCAATACCAATCGTAGTGCCGTTTTTTTACCAATGCCTGGTAGCTTGGCAAATTCGGCCACTGCGTTTTCTAATAAAGTAGAAGGTAATTGCATATTGTTATACTAGCTGTAAATTTACTTATTTAAAATTAAATTTATTTCATTCTCCCAATTAGCCCTAATATTAAGTGCGGTAGGAAACCATTTCACTATTTCTGGCTGCCTCTTTTGCTTGCCATAAAAAGCGCCTGTATCCCATTTGCCATTATTATTATTATCTATTAATAATTTAAGGGCATATTCCCCCAGCGGTAGTCTGGCAATATTGATGAGGGCTGAATGAATAGGGTAACTAAATTTTACTTTTTCGTCCTGGGTTAATTGAAGTATTGGATTTTTTAAATTTTCAAAGCCTTTTAATCTTATAATAGCACTATTGTAAGCCTCTTCTTTTTTGGTAATAAAGGCAAGCGTATCTGTTTTTAGTAGAATATTATTTAAAGAGTCTTTAATAGCCGCTTGCGGAATAATTAATCGATACTTGGTGCCAAGTTTCCAAGGATAAGAAACCACAATGGTTTCAGGATGTGCTGTATCAATACTTATTGCAGCAGCTTCCAATTTTTTATTAAATGTATCACATAAAGCAATAGAGAAGCTATCGTTAAAATGTATGGGCGTTTCAAATGTTAAATGTAAGGGATGTAAAATATCTTGTTCGCTTCCGTCAAAATCTTTACTGTATTTTAAAATAGCCCCTATTTTTTTAACAGCTTTAAGCGTAGTGGTAGATTTTCTTTTTTCTGGCTTTTTAGCTCCTTGAAACGCATATAATTGAAGGGAGTCCTTGGTCGTTTCAATACTAACAACGCTATCTAGAAAAGCAAACAATTTAGTGCTATCGTCGTACTTTTTAGTGTAATCGTTAGGGAGTACAAAAATATTGTAGGCGCCCTTTGGTAAAAAATTGAAACCAAACTGTCCTTTGTTATTAAGCTTTGTGTAATAATTAGGACGCTCTTTAAAAATAGCAGAATCTTTATCAGCAGGTTGCAAGATGACTACAAAATTACTATCCACTCTGCCGCTTTCAGCAAGCATTACTTTACCATAAATTTTTCCAGTATCTAAACGAGTGCCGGTGCTAAACACATAAGTAAAGTTTTTTAAGATATTACCTTCGTTCACATCTTTAATGGCATTACCAAATTGTATGCTATAAGTGGTATTATTTAATAAAGTATCGGCAATTCTTATTCTTATGCTATTTAAACGCGCATCAATAAGCGGCATATTTTTTAAAGTAGGAGATATGATCAAGTTTTCTTGAATAGAAGTAGTGGTAATATATTCATTAAAGCCTACTAAAATTTCTTTAGGCAATACATTCAGTGCAGAATCAATGGGTCTTGCTGCAATTAAATAAGGAGGTAAACTATCTCTGGGTCCGCCACTAGGGGGTACAATATTAGCGCAGCCCTCTAGTTGCATGATGCTTGAAAGCGCCCATCCAGCCAAGACTAATAATTTCAGTAATGAAAACTTCCTCATAGACTGCAAACTTAATTGATTTATTCTTCGTCTGATTCAGCGCTTGCTTTTATTTCATGCAGCGCCACCGCTAATTCGTTTGTTTTGACAAAATTACACCAATGACAATCTTCCTTGCCACAGCCGGTATAAAAATCCTTGGCTTGAATTTTGCCCCAAACCATTTGTACTTGTTGGCTCACGGTGGTGATATCGGCATCTGTGATAGGCACTACAATTTTTTCAAACTCCTTTTTCTTATTGGGCTCAATGAAATCAAATTCAGCAGTGGTCACCTCCCAATTTTTAGGATGGTGGTTCAACAGAATTTTATAAAATACCGCCTGTCTCCAATAATCTCCTCCTAAGGGATTTTTTTCGCTAGGCCCTTTTAACTTTTCTCTTGCGTTTTCAATATTACCTGTTTTATAATCTACCACTACTACTTGCTTTCCATTGAATTCAATTTTATCAATAGTTCCTTTTAAAGGAATTTCTTTTACCACTATATTATTGATACGAAATTCAGTAGATACTACTTTATTCCACTCATTTATATATCTATCATAATATTTAAGAAGCACCGTTTCCCCTAATTCTGTTTTATCCTTAAACTCTTGTTCTGTGAAGGCCTCACGATGCCTATTCATATAATAGTTAAAATCTTGAATGAGGGTTTGTGTATCAGGGAAACTATTATTACCCGCCTCTTGCATTTTCTTAAATAACTTATTCAAAGCATCGTGGATGGCCGAACCAAAAGTGGTGGCCTCGGATTTTCCAGAGGGTACTCTAATTAAACTATTATAGTAAAAATGTAAAGGACATTTTAAATAATTATTAAGCGCCGTTACATTCATTGAAAACTTTTCTAGTTTAGGATTGATAAAATCATCTTCTAGTTGTTGAATTTCCGGCATGGGCGCTGTTTGTAAACGAAGTAGCTTATAAGATGTTTTGATATCTTGTGGTAATTCTATTTTTTGAATACTAGTTTCTTTACCTTCCAATACTTCGATTATAAATTGACTAGGCTCGGCCTCTTTGCCATCGGCCCTGTATTGGCTATATGAAATAGTTAAAAATTGTTTAGCCCTCGTAATGGCTACATAAAATAGTCTTCTTAATTCTTCTTTATCATCTGCATGTTCTAAACTACTTAAAACAGTATCGGGTAGGGTATAACCCGCACTGGCCGTTCTTCTTTTCTTCTCCCAATACTGTGCATTGGTGCCTGCTAAAAATACATATTGAAATTCCAAGCCCTTACTGCCATGGGTGGTTAATAAATTTACGCCTGCTTCAGAGCCTGTAGTAATAGGAAGGGGCAGCCGTATATCTTCTCTACGCATGAGTTTTAACATGTCTACCAAACTGTTTAAATGTAGCGTTGGATGGCGATGCGTTTCTTCTTTAATAAAATCGAAAAAGGTACTTACTAAGTTTAACGCATGGTTTTTGTTCGGGCCTGTTAAAACATTTTGAATAATGCCTGTTTTTTGTAAAACTTGTTCTACTAAATTTACTAAAGTCACATTAGCCACCTGACTCATGAGGTCCTCCAATACCTGCATGGCCTTGGCGACTTCACTCATGCCCCCTTCGCTAAATAAAGCGGTTTGCACCTCCTTTGTTTTATCTATTAATACTTTTCTAAAAGTATTTTCTGGATGCCCATATTTTAATTGATTGGCTTCTACGGTTAAAGTGGCAATAGTAATGGGTGAAATTTTCCACCAAGAGAAATGCAAAATTTCAAATAATAAATTAGCGCCTTCATTGGGCTGATCCCATTCGCAGGCGAGGTAGTCTAAGATTCTAATAATTTGTTGAATGAGTACTTGATCAAATAAATTAGCCGTTCTTTTGCTGAATAAAGGAATATTTTTTTGTTGTAAAAAATGCGCAATCTCTTCTCCGTATTTATTTTCTTTATACAATACCGCAATATCTTTTGGAGCCGTGCCTGCTTGTATGAGTTGATTAATTTTTTCAGCAATACCTATCATTTCTTCTTGTGGGTCGTTGTAAGATTCAATAGAAGGAACAATTTCAATATTTTTATTTTCAGGCAAAGAAGCAACTAAATTTTTAGATAGGCCCTCCATTTTATTAATAAGCCTTTCTTGATTATTATTAATTAATAAAGTAGAAGCATTTAAAATAGGTTGTGTGGACCTATAATTGTTTTCTAGCACAATGGTCGTAATGGCTGCATGGTACTGATTTTGATAATGCAACATATTCTCGACATTGGCTCCTTGGAACCTGAATATACTTTGATCGTCATCGCCCACTACAAATAAATTGGGTTGATCCCAATAGTTTACGAGTAATTGTACCAGTTCATTTTGTGTTCCACTGGTGTCCTGGTATTCATCTACTAATATGTATAAATATTTTTCTTGGTACTGGGCTAGTAAGTTTTTATTTTCTTTAAAAGCAGTAATCACCCAATTTATCATATCATCAAAATCGTACCTGCTATGCGATTTCATCAGTGATTGATAAGTATCAAAAGCAAGTACGGCGGCTTTTACTTTTTCCATTTTTTCAAGGGCCGCATCTACTAGTCCTTGTTTTAAGGCACCTGCTTCAAACTGTTTGTATTTTTTCTTATATACAAATTCATCTCTTGTAGGAATTTCTCTAATGTAAAGGTCAATCTGCTGCACTAAATAAGTGCTGGTCCAACCTTCTTTTTTCATGGCGCTAAATAACCTGCTCAGATTATTCATTTCATAATATACATCGCCTCGGTATCTTTTTAAAGGATTGTTTTTATCAAATTGGTCGATGAGCTTTTTAAGCAGTTCAATTTTTTCCAATTCAGAAATAGGATCTAGGCTGGGCTTTTCAAATAAGTATAAATTATCTTGAATGATATCGTTACAAAAAGAATGAAAAGTAGCAATATTCACTTTATAAGCACTGGCCCCAATAAAACCTACTAATCTTTTGCGCATGGCAATGGCGCCAGCATCAGTATAGGTTAAGCATAATATGTTTTCAGCAGCGGTATCGGTTTCTAAAAGTATTTTACCAATACGGGCGCCAAGTATTTGGGTCTTGCCTGTTCCAGGTCCTGCAATGACCATCACGGGACCATCAATGGTATCCACGGCCAGTTTTTGTTGGGCATTTAAGTTCTCGTAAATGGTTTCAAATGCCTTTAATTGGGCGGCCTTAGTTATCATAGGATAAAATTAATGGCTTTAGGGTGAATTATTACAACAAAAACAAGACTTAGTTGTTGTTCTAGTATGTCAAAAGTATATAGTCTCCATACCGAGCAGTTTATTCCTATTTCCCTGCAAGAAGCTTGGGAGTTTTTTAGTAGCCCAGCCAATCTTGCTAAGATTACCCCTGAAAAAATGGGTTTTAATATTATTAGTAAGTATCATGGTGCTAAAATGTACCCTGGCCAAATTATAGAATACACTGTCAAGCCTCTCTTAGGCATACCACTTTATTGGATGACAGAAATTACCCATGTAAAGGAAGGCGCCTATTTTGTAGACGAACAACGCTTTGGTCCTTATACCATGTGGCACCATCAACACCATTTTACCGAGGTAAAAGGGGGCGTTAAAATGGAAGATATTGTGCATTATAAAATTCCTTTGGGATTTTTAGGAGATATCGCCCAGGTAATTTTGGTTAAAAAGCAGCTAGAAGGAATTTTTGATTTTCGCTTCAAAGCAGTGGAAGCAAAATGGGGTGTTTATAAGCCTTTATAAAAATAGTTGGGGGTATTTCTAAAATACTTAGCCTAATTGGCTGTTTCTAATTATTATTTTTATAAACTTTGTCCTCAATTCACTCTGATTCATGGCACATACCACCAATGGGCATACCCACAAATTCTCAGTTGCAGGCTTATTAGTTACTTTAGGAATTATTTACGGAGATATTGGAACTTCCCCATTATATGTATTTAGTACCATTATTAATCATAAAGTCATTACAGAACAATTAATCTACGGTGCTATTTCTTGCGTTTTTTGGACCCTTACTTTACAAACCACTTTCAAATATGTATTATTAACGCTTCGTGCAGATAACCGAGGTGAAGGTGGAATTTTTTCTTTGTTTGCTTTAATTCGTCGTTACGTTAAATGGATTTATATACCTGCTATCATAGGAGCTGCCATGTTACTTGCAGATGGTATGATTACCCCACCCGTTTCTGTCTCTTCAGCTATTGAAGGATTGGCGGGCATCAAAGGATTAGAAAAAATTATTGTACCAGGTAATAACTTAACGGTAGGTATTGTACTTACTATTATTTCTTTACTTTTTTTCTTTCAACGTTTTGGTACCAAAATTATTGGATTTGCATTTGGTCCCATTATGCTCATTTGGTTTTCCATGATTTTAATTTTAGGATTGGTGCAAGTAGTGGGTAATATCTCTATTTTAAAATCACTGAATCCTTATTATGGACTTGATTTATTAATTAACTACCCGAAAGGGTTTTGGATATTAGGTGCCGTTTTCCTTTGTACTACTGGAGCCGAGGCTTTATACAGTGATTTAGGTCATTGCGGCCGTAAAAATATTCAGGTAAGCTGGATGTTTGTAAAATTAGCACTGGTGATGAGCTATATGGGACAAGGTGCTTGGTTATTGAATCATGTGGGTACTTTATCAAATGGCATTAACCCATTTTTTGAAATTATGCCTCATTGGTTTTTATTAATTGGCATTGGTATTGCCACTATTGCCACCATTATTGCCAGCCAGGCTTTAATTAGTGGTTCTTTTACTTTAATTAATGAGGCCATTAGTTTAAACTTTTGGCCACGTGTCACTGTAAAATTTCCAACAGACCAAAAAGGTCAAATTTATATTCCTAGTTTAAACTTAATTCTTTGGGTAGGCTGTGTAACCATGCTACTTTATTTTAGAAAGAGTGAACATATGCTTGCCGCTTATGGTTTCTCTATTATCGTTACCATGATTATGACCACTATTTTAATTAATTTTTACATGTTAAATGTAAGAAGGTGGAGTCAGTGGATAGTAGCTATTATTATTTTAATTTTTACTATTGTTGAAGTTTCCTTTTTCGTTGCCAACGTGGTGAAAATTCATGAAGCAATGATCACGTTTATATTTTCTTTCAGTATGATTTTTGTAATGATGATTTGGCATAGAGCTCGAAAAATTACCAATCGATATTTGGACTTTGTAAAATTAAAAGATTATTTAGAACCCTTAGCCGAGTTAAGTGCTGATAAGGATATGCCTAAATATGCTACCCACTTAGTGTATTTGACCAAGGCTAATAACCATAGAGAGATTGAACACCGTATCATTGATTCTATTTTAAATAGAAAACCAAAACGTGCCGATATTTATTGGTTCTTACATATTGATAGAACCGACTCTCCTTATGGAATGGAATATTCTATTCGAGAATTAGTGGATGACAAAGTAATGCGTGTGGACTTTAAATTAGGCTTCAGGATCCAGCCTCGCGTGAATTTGTGCTTTAAAAAAGTAATGCAGGAATTAAATGAATCGCAGGAGCTAGGCATATATAGTAAATATGAGTCTTTAAAAAGTAAGGATTTTCATACCGATATTACTTATGTGATTATAGAAAGTTTCTTCTCTATTGAAAATGAATTATCTATTAGAGAGGACTTTATTATGGATGTATACTTTAATATTAAGCAATTATCACAAAGCGATCAAAAAGCCTTTGGCCTAGACAATGATATGACAGTGGTGGAGCATGTTCCATTAATCATTAAATCAAACGAACAGTCTTTATTAAAGCGTGTATACGATTAGTATAACCCTGTCTACATTTGCCTAACATTATGTAACATTAGTTAAGCGCCACTAAAGTACTTAGTTGATTTTGCTTTCCTATGGCTACTAGCCAGTACTGTGTATTGAATTTTTTCTGAATACCTAAGGCATTTAAATTAATCAATTTAGATTCAGGTGTTATAATAGCCGCTACAGCATATTGGTTATTCGTGCTTTCTAATATTGCATACTGCTTTATACTGCTTATCAATTTCACTTGAATTTGATAGCTATTAGCGCTTTGCTTATTTACAACAGGCGCTTCTACTTTATATTGCACTAGCCAAGGCATAGAAGGCAGAAGAGCGGGCTTTTGATAGTATTTTTGTTGCAAACTGTCGTTCCAATTATTAATATTATTATTAAAACTGCTACTACTAAAATAGGCACTACCATTCGTATTTTTTAAAGCGCGTACTTTTTTTATTTGATAAGGCAGTTCATTTTTATCTTTCCAAGCAGTATTGGTCCCTGCTTTATAGACACCATGACCTATGTATAAATTTTTTCCATAACTATTTTGGTCCCACCATTCAATAATGGTATCATAATTGGCAAGCGGATGTCCGTGCTCCCAATAAATTTGAGGTGCGATATAATCTAGCCAGCCTTTTTCTAGCCATAATAATATATCGGCATATAAATCGTCGTAATTGGTTTGACCCGCCTTGGTTTCACTGCCTCTTGCATCTTTTGATTTATTGCGCCAAATACCAAAGGGGCTAATACCAAATTGCACACCTGGTTTTATTTGGTGAATGCTAGCGTATAATTGTTTAACAATGGTATCGCAATTACTTCTTCTCCAATCGTCCTTACTTAAACCTCTGCTATTTTGTTGATAAGTTTTTTCATCCGGAAATTCTTTGCCTGCAATACGGTAAGGATAAAAATAATCATCCATATGAATGGCATCAATATCATACCTGCTTACTAAGTCTCTCACAATTCTATTAGTATGTTGCCATACTTGTGGAAGACCTGGATTAAAATATTTTTTATCTCCATAGGTTAAAAACCATTCAGGATGTAGTTTAGAAATATGACTGGGTGCTACACTTGATTTTTTTACATTAAACACAGCTCGGTAAGGATTAATCCAGGCATGAAATTCCATACCTCTTTTATGCGTTTCATTAATCATGAATGCTAAGGGATCATAAAACGGGCTAGGGGGCAAGCCCTGCGTACCCATTAAGTATTCGCTCCAAGGTTCCAAGGTGGAAGGGTAGATAACATCGCCAGAAGGACGCACTTGCATAATAATAGCGTTCATGCCATTTTTTTGATGCCTATCTAATAGTGCAATGAATTCTCTTTTTTGATCTTCATTACTTAAACCTCTTTTACTAGGCCAATCAATGTTTTCAACAGTGGCTATCCATACACCTCTAAATTCAAAAACATTTTTATCGTTGAAAGCGGGTTGTGCTTTTGTAAAAAGAAAAAATCCTATAAATAGGATACTTATGAATAAACGCATGGGTAATTATTTAATTTATATAGACTTATTATCTTCTCTAAGCTTATCTAAAATTTGATTCATGGTAGTGGCCTCTTTTTCACTCACGCCTTTTAAGATGGAATCTATCTGCTCATTTAAAGCGTCTAATTTTTCTAATAATTGGAGCCCTTTTTTGGTAGCAGTAATATCTACCAGTCTTTTATCTTTTAGACAGGCCGTTTTTTCTACTAGGCCTTTTACAATTAAGCGGTCTACAATTCTACTGGT
>JBAXWU010000020.1:0-21729 GCA_037128235.1 Chitinophagia bacterium
GATCAAACCGAAAAAGCTTGCACCCTAAGAGGCTTATTTGATTTTAAACCCACACGTCCTTCCATTTCTATTGATGAAGTAGAACCAGCAAGCGCTATCTACAAACGTTTTGCAACAGGGGCAATGTCCTTCGGATCTATTTCATGGGAGGCGCATACTACCCTTGCTATTGCCATGAACCGACTTGGTGGAAAATCAAATACAGGAGAAGGTGGTGAAGATGAAATTCGTTATCAAAAACTACCCAACGGCGATTCTATGCGCAGCGCCATTAAACAAGTAGCCAGTGCAAGATTTGGTGTAACAAGTTATTATTTATCTGAAGCAGATGAATTACAAATAAAAATGGCACAGGGTGCAAAACCTGGTGAAGGCGGACAATTACCTGGATACAAAGTAGATGATTGGATTGGCAAAACTAGACATGCCACTCCAGGTGTAGGATTAATTTCTCCTCCACCCCATCATGATATTTATTCTATCGAAGATTTATCACAGTTAATATTTGATTTAAAAAATGCGAATCGTGCTGCCAGAATTAATGTAAAATTAGTTTCTAAAGCAGGCGTAGGTACCATTGCTGCTGGTGTAACCAAGGCAAAAGCAGATGTAGTTTTAATTGCAGGTTTTGATGGAGGTACAGGCGCTTCTCCATTAAGTTCCATTAAGCATGCAGGCCTACCATGGGAATTAGGACTAGCAGAAACACATCAAACCTTGGTGAAAAATAAATTAAGAAGTCGTGTGGTGGTTCAAGCCGATGGCCAAATGAAAACAGGTCGCGATATTGCCATTGCCACATTATTAGGTGCAGAAGAATGGGGTGTGGCTACTGCTGCATTAATTGTAGAAGGATGTATTATGATGCGTAAATGTCATATGAATACTTGTCCAGTGGGCGTGGCCACACAAGACCCTGAATTACGTAAACGCTTTAAAGGCGACCCCGATCATGTGGTACGTTTCTTTGAATTTATTACCCAAGAGCTTCGTGAAATTATGGCTGAATTAGGTTACCGTACTGTTAATGAAATGGTAGGTCAAGTAGACGCCTTAACCATGCGTGAAAATATAAATCATTGGAAGTATAAGAATTTAGATTTAAGCGATGTATTATATAAAGAGCCTGCTGAAGCAGGTGTGGGTTTATACCAAACAGAAATACAGGACCATTTAATGTCTGAAGTCTTAGATTGGAAATTATTAGCAGCAGCGAAGCCTGCTATTGAAAAGAAAGAAAAAGTAAAGGCTTCTTTCCCTATTAAAAATACCGATCGTACTACAGGCACCATTGTTTCTAATGAAATAACCAAAGTATACAAAGCAGAAGGTTTACCAGAAGATACCATTCACTTTAATTTTAAAGGAACGGCAGGACAAAGTTTTGGCGCCTTCAATACCAAGGGCGTAACCTTAGAATTAGAAGGGGATGCCAATGATTATTTTGGAAAAGGATTAAGTGGTGCGCAGTTAATTATATATCCCGATAAAAAAGCAACTTATATACCTGAAGAAAATATCATCATTGGTAATGTTGCCTTCTACGGTGCTACTAGTGGTGTTGCTTATATTAGAGGTAAGGCTGGTGAAAGATTTGCTGTGCGTAATTCTGGAGCCACCGTGGTAGTAGAAGGTATTGGTGATCATGGTTGCGAATACATGACAGGAGGATTGGCCATAATATTAGGCAAAACAGGAAGAAACTTTGCAGCAGGCATGAGTGGAGGAATTGCTTTCGTGTATGATGTCGAAAATAATTTTGAAGTTTTATGCAATAAGGAAATGGTAGAATTAGAAGCGCCTGATAAAGAAGATGAGGCTTTACTTAAAAAACTAATGCAAGCGCATTTTGATAAAACAGGAAGCGCGGTGGCAAAATTTATTTTAGCCGACTTCGAGAATCAATTAAAGCAGTTTGTAAAAGTGTTCCCGTCTGATTACAAAGAGGCATTAGCAAAACAAAAATCAAAATTATTAGTAACGAAATAAAAAATAATAAAGGACAAGTATAAAGTATATGGGCAAACCAACAGGATTTAAAGAATTTACAAGAGAACTTCCTACAAAAATTTCAGTAGCGGAGCGCAAAAATAATTATAACGAGTTTATTAACTTACTACCTGAGCAAAAGTTAAATGAACAGTCGGCGCGTTGTATGAATTGCGGCGTCCCCTTCTGTCACAATGGATGTCCTTTAGGTAATATTATTCCTGAATTCAATGATGCAGTCTACCATAAAGAATGGAAAGATGCTTATGAGATTTTAATTTCTACCAATAATTTTCCCGAGTTTACTGGAAGAATTTGTCCGGCCCCTTGTGAGAGTGCCTGTGTATTAGGTATTAATCAACCAGCAGTAACCATTGAAGAAATTGAAAAACATATTATTGAAATAGCTTTTGAAAAAGGTTTTGTAACACCTCGTAAACCTAAGGTTCGTTCTGGTAAAAAAGTAGCTGTCATTGGCTCTGGCCCTGCAGGCCTTGCCACTGCTGCACAATTAAATTATGCAGGCCATGAAGTAACAGTGTATGAGCGTGATCCAAAACCAGGGGGTTTATTACGCTTTGGTATCCCCGATTTTAAATTAGAAAAAAATGTAGTAGAAAGACGCATTAGTTTACTAGAAGAAGAAGGCGTTCGTTTTATTTGTAATGCCAATGTGGGTGTGAATATAAGAGTGAATGATATTATGCGTGATTACCATGCAGTGGTATTAGCAGGAGGCTCAACTATTCCAAGAGATTTAACCATTCCAGGAAGAAACTTAAAAGGCGTTCATTATGCCATGGATTTTTTAAAGCAACAAAATAAAAGAGTAAGTACAATTCAATTAGAGGAAGAAGATTTATTGGCTACTTCAAAAAATGTAATTGTCATTGGTGGTGGAGATACAGGAAGTGATTGTGTAGGTACTTCTAACAGACATAAAGCAAAATCGGTAACTCAATTTGAATTATTACCTAAGCCTCCTGAAGCAAGAGCCAATTATATGCCTTGGCCTAGCTATCCTATGTTATTAAAAACAACAACTTCGCATGAAGAAGGGGCAGAAAGAATTTGGGGCGTTGCTACCAAGGCTTTCATTGGTGATGATAATGGAAATTTAAAAGCATTACAAACTGTAGATTTAGAGTGGAGCGCTAGTGCAGATGGAAGTCCTTCAAAATTTATTGAGAAATTAGGAAGTGAAAGAGAAATTCCTTGTGAACTGGCTTTACTTGCCATGGGGTTTTTACATCCCGATCCAACTGGCATCATTGATGAATTAGGCGTTCAATTAGACGAAAGGGGAAATGTAAAAGCGACAGAACAACAATATCAAACCAATATAGCCAAGGTATTTACAGCAGGAGATATGCGACGTGGGCAATCATTGGTAGTTTGGGCCATTAGCGAAGGCCGTGAATGTGCCCGTAAAGTAGATATCTTCTTAACTGGCTCCTCTTTATTAGAATCCAAGGATAGCAGTCTGTTTTTTCAGCAAGCATAACTAAAGATATTACTTAAGATATTCCTTAAGATATTCAGTTTTTTTCCACATCTCCCTTTTTAATCAAGCTAAGATAATTATCTAAAAGTGAATGCCAGTAAGGCTTTTAATTCAATTCATGCCTTTTCACATCATATATTGAATATTTATATATTAGTATGAGAATTTAAAAGATATAAATTTTAAGTACTTTTATCTTATAAATATCATATATATTATTTTATAATACTAAACCCCTTATCCATGAAAAATGAAGTTGTACAAAAATTCGCTCCTTTTGTAGTTTTATTACTAGTAGCAGTCATGGCCTTATTTGTACCTCAACTTCCCAGTTTTCAAGCAGACGCCTCTACTTATAGCGGAGCCGATATAGCCTGGATTTTAGTAGCAACTGCACTTGTATTTATCATGACACCAGGTCTTGCCTTTTTCTATGGTGGAATGGTGCACCGCAAAAACATTATCTCTACCATGATCAAAAGCATGGTATCGGCAGGAGTGGTATCGGTAATTTGGGTAAGTTTTGGGTATAGCTTAAGCTTTGGCGAAAGCATGAATGGTATTATAGGAAACCCAATGACACATTTATTCTTTAAAGGTGTGGTGAATGGAGCGCCTAGTTTACAAGGAGGTACTGCCATGACTATTCCATTATTATTGTTTGCACTCTTTCAATTAATGTTTGCCATTATCACACCAGGTCTTGTAGTAGGTGCGGTGGCAGAGCGTATCAAATTCACTGCTTATATTTTATTTATTGTGCTGTTTATTATATTAGTATATGCACCTTTAGCACATTGGTCTTGGCATCCTAACGGGTTTTTATTTAAAATGGGTGCCTTAGATTTTGCTGGTGGAACAGTGGTACATATAAGTGCAGGTTGTGCTGCCCTAGCGGGTGCCATTGTATTAAAATCTCGTCGCTCTAAATTAGAACAACATGAAATTCCTCCAGCCAATATTCCCTATGTATTAATTGGAACAGGCTTACTTTGGTTTGGTTGGTTTGGATTTAATGCAGGCTCTGCATTAGGCGCCAACAGTTTAGCCATTAATGCCTTCGCTACTACGAATACTGCAGCAGCAGCCGCGGGTTTAGCTTGGATGTTTTTTGATGTAATGAAAGGAAGAAAACCTTCTGTACTGGGATTCTGTATTGGCGCAGTAGTGGGCTTAGTAGCCATTACTCCAGCGGCTGGTTTTGTAGGTATTCCTCAAAGTATATTTATTGGTTTGGTGGCAGCTATCATTTCTAATGCCGCCAGCCATGCATTTAAATTGTCAAGAGTAGATGATACATTAGATGTATTCCCTTGTCATGGTATTGGCGGAATGGTGGGTATGTTAATGACTGGTATCTTTGCTTCTAAAGGCGTAAACGCAGCGGGCAATGATGGTTTATTTTATGGTAACCCCTCCTTTTTTTTAATACAATTAAAAGCAATGCTCATTGTAGTTGCGTATAGCTTTACGGTATCGTTTTTAATATTTAAATTTATAAGCGTTATCATGCCACTTCGTGTGACTGAAGAAGATGAAGAATTAGGCTTAGATGCAACGCAACATGATGAGAAATATGGTAGAAACCCCCTAAAAGCCTAGTTTATATAGGTTTTCGGGGCTTTTTTATTATATTAGCAGACAGATGAAAATCCTCAAAAGAGCCCTTCAGCTTATATACTGTCTCTATGCTATTGTATTGTTTTCAATACTCACTATTTTATCAGTGACAGCCATGTTTTTAATCCTTCCCTTCGGAAAAGAAAAAATAAGCGAGCATGTTTATTTTATTTGCCGTTATTGGGGTAAGATTTTGTACTTATTTATGGGCGTTCGACACTCAGAAATTTTTGAAGCAACACATGACTTTAATCGAGCTCATATTTTTGTAGGTAACCATAATTCCTATATGGATATTCCCTCCATCGTTCAATTAAAACATCAACCCATTCGCCCCTTAGCTAAATTTGAATCCTCTAAAATTCCTTTGTTTGGTTTAATATATCGAAATGCGGTTGTTATGGTAGACAGAAGCGACCCAGAAAAAAGAGCCCAAAGTTTACGTAATTTAAAAGCGGCCTTAGAAAAACATATTTCCATTTTTATATTTCCGGAAGGTACTTTCAGCATGACGGAAGAATATCCCTTAAAGTCTTTTTTCAATGGTGCTTTTAAATTAGCTATAGAAATGAATATTCCTATTCAACCAGTACTATTGGTGGATTCCGTTGATCGCATGCATTTTAGTAGTGCCCTTACACTCACCCCTGGAAAACATAGAGTGGTGTATTTAGAAACGGTGGAAGTAAGTGACTATACCCTAGACCAAGTGGATACCCTAAAAGACCTTGTTTTTAAAAAAATGGATGAAGGCATGAGAAGATATAGAAAGTATCCAAATTCATAATGTATTTTTGCAACCCTATATTATGTACGCAGAAATAATCATACCCTTAGCACTTCCCAAAAATTATACTTGGATGATTCCCGCTTCCATGCAGGAGGAAGTAGCCATTGGCATGCGGGTAGAAGTAATGTTGGGCGCTAATAAAAGATACGCAGGTATTATAAAAAACATGAGTAGTAAGGCGCCTGAAGGCTTTACTCCTAAGCCCATACTTTCCATTTTAGATGATGCCCCCATTGTATATGAGCATCAATTGGCCCTTTGGCAGTGGATGGCCGAATATTATATGTGTACCGAAGGGGAAGTGATGCAAGCTGCCATTCCTAGTCATTTAAAAATTTCTAGTGAAAGTGTTTTTATTTTAAACGAACAGCAAGAGCAAGATATTAAAAATTTAAGCGACGCTGAATATATTATTTCCGAAGCCTTGGAAATTAAAAAAACCTTAAGCTTATTAGAAATTCAAAAACTACTGGATAAAAAATCGGTTTACCCTGTTATTAATAAACTCATTCAAAAAGGAATTTGTTTTGTACAGGAAAATATGAAAGATAAATATAGTAGTAAACTAGAAATATTTTTAAGCTTACATGCTGAATATAAAAACGAGGCCGCCTTAGAAAAACTATTGAACGAATGGACAAGGGCTCCTAAACAATTAGATTTATTATTGGCTTTTTTGCATTTTGAAAAAACAGCAAGCAGTGTTCAACAAAAATCTATTTTAGAGAAAGCCAATGCTACCCATGCTCAATTAAAAGCCTTAATTGATAAAGGCATTTTAGTGGCTGAGAAAAGGAAAATAGACAGGTTAGCCACCGATCCAAATACAGGTAATACCGCACTGCATAGCTTATCCGAAAAACAAAAAGAAGCATTGGCTTCTGTCCAAACACAATTACTTACTTATCCTGTAGGCTTATTGCACGGAATTACGGGCAGTGGAAAAACACAAATTTATGTAGCACTTATCAATGAAGTAATTAAGGAGAACAAGCAAGCCTTATATATGCTTCCTGAAATTGCACTTACTGCGCAAATGATAAGAAGGCTAAAACAATATTTTGGAGGTTCGATTGCTATATATCATTCTAAGTTCAACCCTAATGAAAGAGTAGAAATTTGGAATAAAGTAAAGTCTGGTGAAATTAAAATTGTATTAGGTGCACGTTCGGCACTTTTCTTGCCTTATAAAAATTTATCGCTCATTGTGATTGACGAAGAACACGACCCCTCCTATAAACAACAAGAACCAGCCCCTAGGTATCAGGCAAGAGATACTGCCATTTATTATGCCAATCAATTAAAGGCAAAAGTGGTATTAGGCTCTGCTACCCCTTCGGTGGAAACCTATTTTAATGCAATTTCAAAAAAGTTTGGCTATACTTATTTAAATGAAAGATTTAGTACGGGTGCCCTTCCAAAAATTGAATTAATAGACACCAAAAAACAACCAGCAGGTACTGCTATTCTTACCCCTCAGCTATTGGCTTCTATTTCAAAAACCATTGCTAATAAAAAGCAGGTTATTTTATTTCAAAATAGAAGAGGCTATGCGCCCTATTTAATTTGCGAAACCTGCGGTTGGATTCCTCATTGCGAACATTGTGATGTAACCCTTACCTATCATAAAGCTAAAAATTTACTTTCTTGTCATTACTGTGGCGCCTCCTATCCCATTGTCAATACTTGTAAAGCTTGTGGTAAACAAAATTTTAAACAAAAAAGTTTTGGGACAGAGCAGATTGAAGAAAAATTAAATCAATCTTTACCAGGGGTGAACGTTGCTAGAATGGACTTAGATAATGTCAAAGGTAAAAATGAACATGACCAACTCATTCAAAAATTTGAACAAAGACAAATTGATATCTTAGTAGGTACCCAAATGGTAGTTAAAGGGCTTGACTTTGAAAATGTAGACTTAGTGGGCATTGTGGATGCAGATAGTTTGCTCAATTTTAACCATTATAGAGTCAATGAAAGAGCTTTTCAAATGATGGAACAAGTAAGTGGAAGAGCAGGTAGAAAAAATGATAATGGAACAGTAATCATTCAAGTAAGTCAATTACAGCATCCTATTGTGCAATTAGTTCAACAACATGATTATTTTGGCTTTTACAAATTTGAAATTCAAAATAGAAAACAATTTTCCTACCCTCCCTTTAGCAGGCTTATGAGTCTACTATTTAAACACAAAGAAAATAATATTGCCGAAGAAGCCGCCAATCATTTTTTACATTCACTTACCCCTGAGATTCAAAAAACAGTATTAGGCCCAGCGCAACCCATTGTAAATAGGGTTCGTAATAAATATATTTGGGAACTAGCTATTAAAATTTCAAAACAACCACAGCAATTACAGCTGGCTAAAAAACAACTATTACATTATATACGATTATTACAAGTACATCCTAGATATAAATCGGTTAGTATTATTATTGATATCGACCCTAATTAGTATTCAACCAAGACCAATCCCCCGCATGAATTAAACAATTATGGAAATAAGCGAAAACATATCTCTTCAAGCTTTACATAGTTTTGGCTGTAATGAAAAAGCAAATTATTTTGCTAAAATTGATTCTATTGGGGCTATTGAGAAAAGTATTCAATGGGCCAAGGAAAAAAATACCCCTTATTTAATTTTAGGATCTGGCTCTAATATACTTTTTACGAAACCTTTTGAAGGCTTAGTACTAAAGATGGAAATAATGGGCATTAAAAAATTAAAAGAAACCGCCTCCGAGGTTTTTTTAGAAGTAGGTGCGGGTGAAAATTGGCATCACTTTGTAATTTACTGCGTTCAAAAAGGTTGGGGAGGCGTGGAAAATTTAAGTTTAATTCCAGGTACTGTGGGCGCCGCTCCCATTCAAAATATTGGAGCCTATGGAGTGGAAGCCAAGGACTCTATAGAATCGGTTAGCGCTTATGATACCCAAACTGGTCAAGTCATTACACTTAATAATGCCGATTGTAAGTTTGGATATAGGACAAGCTTATTTAAAAAAGATACAAATAGGTATATCATAAGCTCCGTTCTATTTGTTTTACAAAAGCAACCCATTTTTAGAACTGAATACGGAGCCATTAAAGAAGTACTGCATCAGAAAAATAATAAACAACCCAGCTTAGAAGCTATTTCTAACGCAGTGATTCAAATAAGATCAGAGAAACTACCCGATCCTAAAAAAATAGGTAACGCGGGAAGCTTTTTTAAAAATCCCACCATCACCAAGGACTTGTTTGAAGTATTAGTGGCAAAATATCCAAAAATGATTGCCTACCCTATCACAGATGATACCTATAAAATAGCGGCGGGCTGGCTCATTGAAGCTTGTGGCTGGAAAGGGATTCAAAAAGGCAATGTAGGTTGTTATGAGAAACAATCTTTAGTCATTGTGCATTACAATAATGGGCCCGGCATGGAAATATATAATTTCTCGGAGGAAATTATTCAATCGGTACTAACACAATTCGATATTTTACTAGAAAGAGAAGTAGTTATTTACTAGTTAAGATTTAGATTATTAGTTAGTTAGTTAGTTAGTTAGTTAGTAAAAATTTATAAACTAATAGACTACTTCAATATCTACCCTTCTATTTTGCGCTCTTCCCTTCAATGTTTTATTATCAGAGACAGGTCTTGTATCTGCATAGCCTTTTTGGCTAATTCTTTTTTTCTCAATTCCTTTTTTCAATAAATAAGTAGCCACCACGGAGGCTCTTTTTAAAGACAATTTTTCATTCATTTTAGTAGTGCCCGTATTATCGGTATGCCCATTAATTATTAATGAAATAGTTGCATTATTTTGTAATAAAACCACTAAAGCATCAAGCCCAGCATATCCTTTTTTATTGACTACTACTTTACCAGATTCAAATTTTAAATAGGAAGCTAGCTCATTGATCATAGGTTGTAAATCGGCACAACCATGATTGCCTCTAATTCCAGCAATGGTTGGACATTTATCTTCTTCATCATTGATGCCATCTTTATCTGAATCGGGAATAGGACAACCTTCATATCTTGTTAATCCTGAGATATCAGGACATTTGTCGGCTTCATCATTTATTCCATCTTTATCTGTATCAGGAATAGGGCAACCTTTGTACTTTGCTGTACCTTCTTGATTAGGACAGTTATCCATCTCGTCATTAATGCCATCATTATCTGCATCTGGAATAGGACAGCCATGGTATTTTACCAAACCGGCAACAGTAGGACAGTCATCTTCACTGCCCACTACTCCATCGCCGTCATCATCTGAAACTGTTGGTGTTGGAGGTATCATGACCGGTTTTTTCTCTCTCAGTTTTAAAGGCAAAGTATAACTTATAGAATGATTATAATGCATTTTAGTAAGCGCCGAAGCTTCTGCCCTATAAGTACTAAGAATATTTATAAAAGAACCTTGTTTGGCTTTAATTTGAAGCCCCAAACCCAGAGGTGCATAGGCAGTGTAATATGAATTTTTAATAGAGGCCAGCCCCAAACCTGCACTAATGTAAGGAACTAATTTATGCTCATCTGTCAAGAACTTATAATTAAAACTTGCATCTAATGCTGTATACATTTCATTGGATTTAGGAATGCCAATTTTTGAAGAAGTATAAAAAGGATATTTCAAACTAGTAAAGTCTAAGTTCATCATTAAATCAAGATGCTGTGTAATACCTTTAAAATATTGTAAACCTGCTTGTAGTACTGTTTCACTGGCGTTATCGGTAATAGGCGTTTTTTTAAAATTAAATAAGCCTATTTTAAAAGCAATAGAAGCGGGTTTAATACTTGCTGTATCTTGACCCATAACTGTTAGCGCAAATGTAGAGGCTAGGATAATTACGATTATTTTTTTCATACTATTGTGTATTTTTCTGAAATTATTTCTTTTTAGAAGAAGGAGTATTGTACCAAGAAGGTATATTTTACTATTTAGGTTTATTTTACTTGAACGAATTTTTATTAAGTGTAAATTAAAGATTATCCTTGAATAGTCTACTGCTTTTTGGGATTGATTTTAGAATACCCTACAGCATCAAGTGCTACTTTGACAATTCCTTTAGAACTTAGATGTAATTTTTTAGCAGCCGTGGAACTCAGGTCAACTACCCTGCCCAATTTTAACATACCAGGATGCATACGGTCATTGATTCTCACTAGTACAGATTGTCCGTTTCTCATGTTGGTTACACGCACTAAAGTATTTAACTTATACAAATTACAAGCCGCTGTATATTTACTGTTTTTAAAAATTTCACCAGTAGCGGTTAAGGTACCATCTAAATTGGCACTATAAAAACTAGCAATACCCGTAATGTGATTTAATTCTATTTTAATGCGATGGGTATCAATTTTTTTATGGTACTTTTTTACAGCAGCACTGTCCAAATAGTTAATGGTGGTTAAACTAGTAGGATAAATTTTTTGTGGATTATTTTGAGCAAGAAGCTGAATGAAACTTAGTAGAGGGAATACTAAAATAAAAAAGAAGTTTAATTTAATATTCATAGAGTATTCTTTATATAAACTTTAAAAAAACTAAGCTTTATATGTAAATTAATTAAGTAATTAGCTTTTTATAAAAATTAGTTAATTGTAATTACTTCCACTACACTGTCTATGTTTAAGGGCCCATAAATATGTGGAAATAATTCATCTAAATCCTCTGCAAGTTCGAATAAAACAGGTCTTTGTACTTTTTCTTTTTCTATTTTAAGTTTAACCAAGCCTGTTTGACCTTTATAAAAACGCTCTAATACGCCCGAGATTTGTTTTTCAACAGAACAGTGTATAAAACCATCCTGCTCATAGGCAACAGGCGTATACTCGTTCTTTAATTTAGCAGCTTCCCACTCTTGTAGAGTAGTTACGTGGTATATATATTCGCTTTCCATAAATAATTATTATTTAATGATTCTTGGAATTTTTTGATCTATTAACATTAAGTCTGCAAGTACAATGGCAGTGACTGCTTCTAAAACGACAGGCACTCTTAGTGCTATACATAAATCATGTCTTCCTTTTACTGAAAAGGGCGCTGTTTCATTAGTTTCCCAATTTAGCGTTACTTGTTCTTTGGGGGTAGAAGAAGTTGGTTTCACCGCAATTCTAAATACCAGGTCATTGCCATTCGTATAACCACCTACCACCCCACCTGCATGATTGGTTTTTGTTTTTCCTGAAGCATCTACAATGGCATCATTATGATCCACACCAAACATAGAAGCAGCTGCAAAGCCAGTTCCAAACTCAATACCACGAATGGCAGGTATAGCAAAAACTGCATGGCTGATTAAAGACTCCACTGAATTAAAAAAATGTTCTCCTAGTCCAAGGGGCAATCCTTTCACCACACATTCAACAATACCACCTACACTATCTTTTTGTTCGATAGCTTTCTGTATTCCTTTTTCTACATCCGATTCTCCCCCAATACTTTTAATAGTAGCTTCTACTTTAATTATTTCTTCTAACCGACCTGTATTTAATAATTTCTTTGCCACCACACCAGCACCCACTAAGGCAGCTGTTAACCTTCCGCTAAAATGTCCTCCTCCTCTATAATCTTCAAAGCCGCCAAATTTATGATGTGCTGTAAAATCGGCATGGCCTGGTCTTGGCACAGCACGTTGTTTTTCATAATCGCCACTTCTAGTATTATTATTTTCAAAAAGCATCATGATAGGTGCTCCTGTAGTAATATCATTGAATAAACCAGCTTTAAAAATAGGTATATCATCTTCTTGACGTGGCGTTGTTCCTTTCTGCTTGCCTCCTTTGCGGCGCTCCATATCTTCTTCAAAATCTGCTACTTGTAACGGTAAACCAGCTGGGCAACCGTCAATAGTAATACCCACACAGGCGCCATGCGACTCGCCAAAAATTTGCACTGTAAATAAGGTCCCGAATTTGTTCATATTTTTATTTCGTTAATACAAGGTAAGAAATTTATTGTATATCTACTTTCGCACCCAATTCTTGCAAATGGGTAAAGAAATCGGTATAAGATTTATTGATTGCTTCTGCTTCTGTAATTTCAATAGGACCATTAGCCACTAAAGCCGCCACGCCACATGCCATGGCAATTCTATGATCGTGTTGAGAGAAGACAGTAGCCGATTGAATGACAGCTCCCCCATGAATAAGCATCTCATCTCCTAGTAAATCTATTTGAACGCCCATTTTTGCAAATTCAGTCTGCAAGGTTAGTCCTCTATCACTTTCTTTATGTGCAAGCCTACTTACACCTTTAATTTTAGTAATTCCTTTACAAACACTTGCAAGTGCCACTAGTGGAGGGAATAAATCGGGGCAATCGGTAGCATCAAATTCAAAAGCAATTAAACCATTAGAGTAATCATTAGAGTTATCATTAGAGTTATCATTAGAGTTATTACTTAAATCATCTGCCGAAGGCCCTATTAAAATTCCATCTGCTTCTATCTTCACATTTGCCATTGCAGTTTGAAGCGCTTCCATAATCTTTTTATCGGCTTGGGTAGAATTTAATTGCAAACCTTTTACTTTAATGGGACCTGCAATAGCACCTGCTACTAATAAAAAAGCAGCTCCACTCCAATCTCCTTCCACGGTATATTCAACAACAGATTCTAATGGCGCATGCGCTAAAAAACGGAAGTTTTCATAGTTCGTATGCTCTACCTTCCAACCAAATGCATTTAAAACAGCTAATGTTAAGTCGATATAAGGTTTGCTTTTTAAATCAATGACCTTTATTTCAATATCCTGCTTTTCAGTTGCTGCATAAGCCATTAACATACCCGTTAAAAATTGAGAACTTAAAGAGCCATCAATAGTAATATTCGCTGGCACTAAGGGCCCTTGAATTTGTATGGGTAAAAAACCTTTCTGTGACTGTACTTTTACACCCACCAAAGGTAATATCTCATCAAAAAAATGCATGGGTCTTTTCACCAAGCTTCCATTGCCTTCAATATTTATTAATTCATTACTTAACGCTGCAATTGGTGTAAACATTCTAATACCTAATCCACTTTCTCCACAGTTCATTGAGGGCCCAATAGGTTTTATACCATTGGAGTTCACTTCAATAGCAGATGGATGTAGTTTTCCGCTAGCTGGTTTTTGGGCTACTACACTAGCCCCTAATTTTTGAATCACGTCCAAGGCGGATATATCATCATTTGAATGTCCCGGATTATTAATAATAGTTTTTCCAATATGTAGTAAAGCTGCAGCGCAAGCCCTTTGCATAGAGCTTTTACTCGCTGGTGCAATTTGCGAACCACTTAGTTTACTTGGATGAACTATCGCGCGCATTTTAAGAATACAATTTTATTAATTTTTCTAACGATTTCATAGGTACCGTTTGATACACAGCCTTACCCATTTTTTTCAGTAGTACATATTGCATAGAAACTCCTGTCTTTTTCTTATCCTTCTGCATAATTTGCATGGCTTGGTCTATATCAAAACGCATGCTAGTGGGTAGTCCGTATTTTTTCAAAGTGTCTACCAATAAACCTGTATCATTAAAGCCTTCCATTACTTGAGAAATTTTAGCAGCATAGACCATTCCAATACTAATGGCATGACCATGCAATAAAGCATGTTGGTTTTCAATGGCATGTCCAAGGGTATGTCCAAAGTTCAGCAACTTACGATCGCCTTTTTCAAACTCGTCCTTTTGTACCACTTTCACTTTAAGCTGTACATTTTTTTCTATTAAAAGCTGTAAGGCTTTTTTATTTTTCTGATAATAAGATAAGTCATGAATTGACAAAGCCTTCATCATGGCGGCATCTTTAATAGCAGCATGTTTAATTATTTCAGCAAACCCATTTTCCCACTGATGTTTGGGTAAGGTTTTTAAAAAATCTAAATCATATAATAAAAATGAGGGTTGCCTAATTAAACCTACCATATTTTTATATACGCCAAGATCAATTCCATTTTTTCCTCCAATAGAAGCATCCACCATAGCTAAAATTGTAGTAGGCACAAAACCTACCGCTACTCCACGCATGTAAACCCCTGCCACATAGCCTACCATATCTGTTACCACGCCGCCGCCTACACCAATTAATACCGCCTCTCTTGTGGCGCCTAAATTAAGTAAGGCTTCCATCATAAAATCTACTGTTGCTTGTTGCTTATGTTCTTCACCAGCAGGAATGACAATGGTTTTCTTTCCTTTGAATTTTTTTTGATGTAAGGCGTAAACATTTTCATCTGTAATATAAAAAGCATTGGACTTGTCTACCATTTTATCAATAGCAGCAAAGTTCCCCTCTAAGAAAAAAGATACTGTCTGAGACGAAAATTTTACTTTCCAGTTTTTCATATTCTAATGCTTTACGATTGAATAACGAGTAATAGATTTATAAAACTATTAATGAATATTAGTTTGCAAAAGATGTACAAACTTTATATTGATAATATATGTATGTACAAAAATGATGAGCGTAAACTAGCTGTTCATTATTTTATTTTGATGATTAATACTTTCCATATGCACTGCGTCCATATACTTAGTAATAAAGTCTTCACTTAAGCCTACTTTATTTCCTTTGCCTACAGCGCGCTCTAAAATCTCATTCCAACGATTGGTTTGTAAAATAGTGATATCATTATTTTTCTTATACTCGCCTATTTTTTCAGCCACTTTCATACGCGTTGACAATACTTGCAATAACTCATCATCTAATTGGTTAATCTGTTGACGTAATTTTTCTAATGCTGCATGGTATTCTGCAGAAGCAACGTCTTCTTTTCTCCAACGAATGGCTTCCAACATTGTCTTTAATACTTCTGGCGTTATTTGTTGTTTTGCATCGCTCCAAGCATTGTCTGGGTCGATATGAGATTCAATAATTAAACCATCAAAGTCTAAGTCAATAGCTTGTTGCGCTACTTCTTGTAAAATATCACGACGACCACAAATATGTGAAGGGTCGTTAATCATAGGAATACCTGGATAACGACGTTTCATTTCAATAGCCAAATGCCACATTGGGGCGTTGCGGTATTCAGTATTTCCATAAGAACTAAATCCACGGTGAATGAGTCCTAATTCTTCAATACCTGCTTTGGCAATACGCTCCATGCCGCCAATCCATAATTCTAAATCTGGATTAATGGGATTCTTAATAAGTACAGGTACTTTCACTCCTTTTAAAGAGTCTGCAATTTCTTGCACACTAAAAGGGTTAACAGTGGTACGTGCTCCTATCCATAATACATCCACGCCAAAATGCAAAGCATCTTCTACTTGCTTAGCAGTGGCTACTTCAATAGCAATAGGCAAACCTGTTTCTTTTTTAGCTTGTTGCATCCATGGCAAACCTTTTGTGCCAATACCCTCAAAACTTCCGGGTCTGGTTCTTGGCTTCCATATGCCTGCACGCATAATATCAACTTTACCAGTAGCGGCTAAACGAATCGCCGTTTGCATCACTTGTTCTTCGGTCTCTGCACTGCAAGGACCAGAAATAATCAAGGGCGATTTTTTTAATAAAATGCTTACTTTTTCTTGTTGTGCTGTTAAGTCTCCCATTTTTCCCAATTTTAATATTTAAATATTTATTTTACTTTTTTGAACTTAGTTTTTTTGATCTCAACTTTGATCTCTTCTTTTATCTCTTCTTTGATCTCTTCTTTTATCTATATTATTGATTTTTCTAATTAGCCTTCTCTTTTAGAAAAGCCTTTTGGTCCACCACTATCTGCATCATTCATTCTAATACGACGCCCTTTATAGTTTTTACCATCTACAGCATTAATCATTTGCATAGCAGCACCTGACTCAATTTCTACCCAGCTATTCATATCACGCATATCTATTTTGCCTAAAGCTTCTTTTCTTAAATCGCTCATGTCTAAAATAAATTGTAAAAAACTAGCCTTGTAAAAACCATCCTTGGTGCCTAAGTTCACAAACAGACGAGTATAACCGCTAGCGCCTCTTTCTGCACCGCGACTTCCACGATCTGATGCACTACGCTCCATTCCACGATCATTGCTTCTTGTGCGACCACGATCGGCGCCACCAAATTCTTGACGACCTCTATCTCGGTTACGATCTTGTTGTTGCATCGGCTCACGACGACCCTTGTCTGCTGCACGAATATTTAAATCCTGTGCATTCTCATAATAACTTAAAAAACGGTTGAACTCTAAAGCAGCGACACGCTTTAAAATTTCTTCCTTACTCATATCAGCAAATTTCTCAGCTAACATTGGAACATAAGTTTCATAATCGCCATGGCTTACATCGGTAGACATTAACTTATCCATTACATGGAAAAATTGTTTTCTACAAACATCCTTACCACTAGGAATATCTAATTTATGGAAAGTACACTTGTTCATATTTTCAATCTGACGCAAACGGTAAGACTCACGCGCATGTACAATTGAAATACAAATACCTTCACTACCTGCACGACCAGTTCTGCCACTTCTATGGGTATACACTTCTACATCATCTGGTAGTTCAAAATTAATAACATGGGTAATACCTTTTACATCAATACCTCTTGCAGCAACATCGGTGGCAATTAATAATTGTAAACTCTTGTCACGGAATTGACCCATGACTCTATCACGTTGTTGTTGTGTTAAGTCGCCATGGATAGCATCAATATCATAACCTTCACGTGTTAAACGCTGTGCTACTTCTTGTGCATCGGCCTTGGTTCTTGTAAAGATGATGCCATAAATACCTGGATTAAAATCGATGATTCTTTTTAAAGTCTCATAACGATGTTGTGCAGAAGTTAAATAGTACTGATGGTCAATACTTTTGTTCGTCGCATTAACCTTACCAATAGTTACTTCCACTGGCTCTTTCATGTAACGCTTGCTTACTTTTCTAATTTCAGCAGGCATAGTGGCACTAAACAACCAAATACTTTCTCTATTCGGTGTATTTTTTAAAATAAATTCAATGTCATCTTGGAAACCCATATTTAACATTTCATCGGCCTCATCTAAAACAACGTATTCAATCTTTTCTAAGTTAATAGCCTTTCTTTCTATTAAATCAATTAACCTACCTGGAGTGGCAACCACTACTTGTACACCTCTTTTTAAATCTTTAATTTGTAGTCCAATAGAGGTTCCACCATATACAGCTAACACTTGTAAACCTGGAATATGCTTTTTAAACAAATTCATTTCATTTACAATTTGCATACATAATTCTCTGGTTGGACAAACCACTAAGGCTTGGGGGAATTTATCTGCTGTTTTAATTAATTGTAATAAAGGCAAACCAAAGGCGGCTGTTTTTCCAGTACCTGTTTGCGCGAGTCCAATAAAATCCTTGGTGCCACTTATTAATACAGGAATAGAACGCTCTTGAATTTCAGTGGCGTGTGTGTATCCTAATTCAGTAACTGCTTTTACCAATTGCTCATTAATACCAATTTCTGTAAATGTTTTTTTCGACTTTACGGCTTCTATTAAATCATTGGTGATTTCTACTTCTTCTTTCTTCTTCATTTTTACTATTTTTTGCTTAGTCACATAAAGTGCTTCGCTTTTTTTAATTATTTTAAAATCCTTTTTATTTGATTGGCATTTTGAATCAATTCCAAGAGATAGTCTGGGTTTTCTTTTTCCAAACTTGCCTTGAATTTTTTTAATTGACTAATATGCTCATTCAAAACATCTAATACATTTTCTTTGTTTTGCATAAAAATGGGCACCCACATTTCCGCATTGGACTTAGCCAAACGAACAGTGCTTTCAAAACCACTACTTGCTAACTCAAAAATAGCATCAGACTCTTTTTCCTTCTCTAACACAGTATTGGCTAGTGCAAAAGAAGTGATATGTGAGATATGACTCACATACGCTACATGTATGTCATGTTTAATGGCATCCATATATAGCATATGCATACCTAAAGCTTGATACATTTTTTCTACCAATTGTAAAGCATCTGCATCCACCTGCTCCTTGTTACAAATGATGGTGGCTTTTTCAGCAAAAGCATCATCTTGTGCGGCTGCTGGACCACTAAATTCTGTTCCCCACATTGGATGGGTAGGAACAAAACGACCTTTGTTCACATGCGCTTTGGCGATGTTTACAATACTTTCTTTAGTAGAACCTAAATCAAAAACAACTTGCTTGTTCACTAAGTTTAAAATAGTGGGCAATAAATTTTCAGCTACGTTAATAGGTGTTGCAATGGCAATCAAATCAGAAGCTGCTATCGCATCTTCTAAAGACATGATCTCATCTACAATTCCTAATTGCAATGCCAATTTTTGGTGTTCCATATTTTGATCCACTCCAATGACATTGGATACCATGCCTTTCTTTTTCAAAGACAAAGCCAGTGAACCTCCCATTAAACCAATTCCAATAACTGTTAAACGCATGCTTCAATTCTTTTAATAGCTTCACTAAATTTTTCTATGGAACCACATAAACTCACTCTGATATAGTCATTACCTGCGGAACCAAAAATGCCTCCTGGGGTAATAAAAACATTTGCATCGTATAATACTTTATCACTTAATGCATATGCATCTTTGTAAGTTGCGGGAATTTTGGCCCATACAAACATGCCTACTTGTTGTTTAGTGTAGACACATTTTAAAACATCTAATAACTCGAATACTTTTTCGCGTCGTGCTGTATATATTTTATTCACGGAGTCATACCAACTTTGATCAAGACTTAATGCTTTAGCAGCTGCTAATTGCACGGGTAAAAACATACCACTGTCCATGTTGGATTTAAACCTAAGTATTTCATTGATTCTGTCTTCGGCAGCAATTAACATGCCTACCCTCCATCCTGCCATATTCTGACTTTTACTTAGAGAGTTTAATTCTATCACTACCTCTTTGGCCCTATCAATAGACAATAAGCTTTCAGGCTTATCATTTAAAATGAAGGCATAAGGATTATCATGACAAATCAATATTTGATGCTTAATTCCAAAGGCGACTATTTTTTCAAATAGTTCTTTCGTAGGCCTTTGGCCTGTTGGCATATGTGGATAGTTCACCCACATTAACTTGACTTTTGATAAATCTGATTTTTCTAAATTTTCAAAGTCAGGCGCCCAACTGTTATCGGCAGTCAACTCATAGTATAACGGGGTCCCACCCGCTAATTTAACTGCACTTGTGTATGTAGGATAACCAGGATTTGGAATTAATACCTGATCACCTTCATTTAAATAGGTCATACATATATGCATGATCCCTTCTTTACTTCCTAATAAAGGAAGTATTTCAGTAGCAGGATTTAAATCTGCTACCTTGAAATATTTTTTATACCAACCTGCTACCGCTTCTCTTAATACCAGAACGCCTTTATAGGATTGGTAAGAATGTTGATTGTCTTTACTTGCTTCGACTTGTAGCACTTTAACCACCTCTGGATGTGGAGGTAAATCGGGACTACCAATACCTAAATTAATAATGCCCTTACCGGCTTTATTGAGCTCATCAATTTCGCGCAGTTTGGTAGAAAAATAATATTCTCCAATACCCTCTAATCTATGTGATACAGTCCAATTCATGTTTATCCTTTTACAACTTTACCTTTTTGATACATACCGAATATTCTAATACTATTGGTAAGCCCTTTCAATGCTTCTAATACTTTTTCAATTTGTTTTTTATTATCAAATTCTAAATCGGCATAAAACCCGTATTTAAAAGTACTACCAGGAATAGGCATGCTTTGTAGCTTACTCAAATTCACATTTCCTTGCGCAATTTTGGCTAGTACCTTAGAGAGTATGCCTTTAGAATGATCGGTTTGAAAATAAATAGAAGCCTTGTTCGCATTCTCTGCCAAATTTTTATTACTTGCAGGACTTACTATTAAAAAACGAGTAATATTATTTTTCAATGTATGAATATCTGGACTGATAATATTTAAATCAAACATTTGTGCAGCTAGCTTACTTGCAATGGCTGCTGTATGCTTGCTTTTATGTTGATGCACTATTTTGGCGCTTAAGGCAGTATCTTCTGATTCTACTAATTTCCAATTATACTTTTCTAAATAATCTAAACATTGTAAAATGGCCATGGGATGACTATGCACTTCTTTAATATCCTCTAATTTCACCCCCGGGTAAGTTAATAGGTTTTGGCTGATAGACAAATACACTTCCCCAGTAACTTGCAACTTGCTTTTTTGTAATAAATTATAATTGGGCAGTATGCTACCTGCAATTGAATTTTCAATGGCCATCACAGCGCCGTCCGATAATTTAGCATCTCCCCCTAATTGAACTACTTGTCTAAATGTGTCGCAAGTAATCACTTCCACATCTTTACCAAAAAAATGCCTAGCTGCCACTTGGTGGAAACTTCCTTCGTACCCTTGTATGGCTACTTTTTTATTCATTCTTTTTGATCCTATTGTTTTTTAAACAAAAATCCCGGCTTTTTGGGCCGGGATTGTATATTTAGTTTTTTCGTTTACGCTTTTACAAATACTACCCGGCTACTTTGGTTAAAGTAGAAATAAAAGAAAAAGTAAAACCAATTGTTAATATTTGCTTTCATCGGGTCCAAAGATAGGCTTTTATAGCTTATTTGTCAAAAATCTTTCCCTTTTCAGACCTAAAAACTAACAGATATTCGTTTTTGAAGGTTATCGGTTCACACAAAAAAAGCCCCTGGTCGAAACCAAGGGCTCAGAAATTTTGCTTTCCTATCTAAAACTTACTCTATGAATAGAATAAGCTTCAATTGGGTAGCGCAATAATTTATTTTGCTTTAGCAGTAGTATCCATTGCAGCAGCAGTTGTGTCCATTGTTGCAGCTTTAGTTGTGTCAACTGTTGCAGCAGCAGTGTCAGTTTTAG
>JBAXWU010000194.1:0-1618 GCA_037128235.1 Chitinophagia bacterium
GCAAAAAAATTACTATTTTTAGGATCTGCATGTATTTATCCTAAGGTTACTCCACAGCCTATCAAGGAAAATTACCTTTTGACAGACGTACTAGAGCCTACAAATGAAGGCTACGCATTGGCAAAAATTGCTGGGTTGGCAATGGCAAGATTTTATACTGAGCAGCATGAATTTGATACTGTATCGTTAATGCCTGCTAACCTTTACGGAATTAATGATAATTTTAATGTTGAGCAATGTCATGTTATTCCAGCAATGATTAATAAATTTTTGGCGGCTAAGAATAATGGCGATTCAAGTGTAATTTTATTTGGCGATGGTACACCTACAAGAGAGTTTCTTTATGTTGATGATTTAGCAGAAGCCTGTGTATTCCTAATGAATAATTATCATAGTCCTGAGCATATTAATGTAGGGTCACAGTGGGAGTACAGCATCTTAGAACTTGCTAACATTATCGCTAAAAAAACTGGCTATAGCGGTGAAATTATTTGGGATACTACAAAACCAAATGGTACGCCAAGAAGGAAACTTGATAATTCTAAAATTAATAAATTAGGATGGGAAGCAAAAACTGACCTTGAGTCGGGCTTAGAAAAAACTATTAATTGGTATTTGGAAACGGGCGGCAAAAAGAATGTCTAAATGGCGACTGATGGAGGATGCCATAACACCGTTAGATAGATTTCGTATGGCTAAGTTTGCTCTTACTACTAAACAATTTACTAATGGTCAGAAAGTTCGTGAATTTGAAAACGCATGGAATGAATGGCTAGGATCTAAATATTCTCTTTTTGTTTCTTCCGGTAGTACTGCAAACTTATTATTGATAGCAGCCATTAAAGAAAAATATAACTTAAAGGATGGGGATAAGATCCTTGTTCCTGCCTGTACATGGGTAACGAATGTCGCACCTATATTTCAATTGGGGCTAGAACCAATATTTTGCGATATTAATTTAGAAAATTTCTCGTTTGATAAGTCACAATTAATTGAGATATCAAGAATTCATCCCGATGTTAAGGCCGTATTTGTAACGCACCTACTTGGATTTGCGGCAGATAATCAAATGTACAAAGAAATATTTCCTAATGCACTTATTATTGATGATGTATGTGAATCGCATGGTGCAAGATTTACTGATGGTTCAAGGGTAGGCTCTGATAGTTTAGGTGCCACGTTTAGTTTTTATTTTGGTCATCACATGACCACAGTTGAGGGCGGTATGGTTTCAACCAATGATAAAGACTTGTATGATTTGATGAAAATGAAACGTAGTCATGGTATGGCAAGGGAATCGATTCATTTTGATGAATATGCTAATCAAAACCCTCAAATAGAAAAATCATTTCTTTTTATAACTGATGGGTACAATTTTAGAAATCATGAAATATGTGCCGTTCTGGGCTTGTCACAATTGAAAAGACTTGATAAAATTATTGAAACCCGCCGCGCTAATTATAAAAATTTTCTATCGGTCATTAGAAAATATGATAAACTTTTTTATCTACCCGGCAATAATGAAGGAAATAGCAGTTTCTGTTTCCCCCTAGTTGCAAAGGATAAAAAAACAATAAATCTTCTTAAACAGTCGTTGAAAAAGGCAGATATTGAGTAT
>JBAXWU010000195.1:0-1604 GCA_037128235.1 Chitinophagia bacterium
ACCGTTAAAAAAGGAGACTTATTAGCCGAAATAGAAACGGATAAAGCCACCATGGAATTGGAGAGCTATCAAGATGGTATTTTATTACATATTGGTACCCCTCGTGGAGGCAAATTAGAAGTGAATGATTTATTAGCCATATTTGGAAAACAAGGAGAAGATATTACTGCACTTATTGCAGCAAATACCCGCGGCGCTTCAGCTGCTGCCACTTCGCCAATAGCTAGCGCAGCAAATACAGCAACAAGCACTAATGCTCCTACAACACCTGCTGCTTCAACTGCAAGTCCAGCAACAACTACAAATAGTATTGATGCAAGTACTATGGAAGAAGTAGTATTAATGCCACGCTTAAGTGATACTATGACAGAGGGTGTGATTGCAGGTTGGCATAAAAAAGTAGGCGATAAAGTTACCAAAGGAGAAGTGTTGGCCGATATCGAAACCGATAAAGCTACCATGGAATTGGAATCTTATAAAGATGGCATTTTATTATACCAAGGTGCACAGGCAGGTGAGAAAATTTTAGTGAATCAACTACTATGTATTATTGGACAACCCGGTTTAGATATTGATAGTATTGTAAATTCTATCAAAGCGCCATCCAATGCTGAAGCGCCAAAAGCAACGGCTGCGGCGCCTTCAACAGTTTCTAGTGCGTCATCTGCGCCAGCTACACAATCTGCTCCAGTTTCATCAGCTGCTACAACAACTACAACTGCATCTGCAACAGTAATAAATGAAGGAAGAATATTTGCATCACCCTTGGCTAAGAAAATTGCAAAAGACAAAGGAATAGATTTAAAATATGTGCAAGGTACGGGCGAGCATGGAAGAATTACAAGAACAGATTTAGAAAATTATAAGCCAGGCAATACTGCTAGTGTTACAAAAGCAGCGGCTCCAAGAAATACAAATTACGTTGGTCAAGTAAGTTTTGTGGATACACCGGTTTCGCAAATGCGTAAAACTATTGCAAAACGCTTAGGTGAAAGTTTATTTACAGCGCCGCATTTTTACTTAACCATGAAAATTGATATGGATGCTACCATTGCTGCTAGAACAGTAGTGAATGAAACAGCACCTGTTAAAATTAGCTTTAACGATTTTATTGTTAAAGCTGTTGCCCTTTCTTTAAAACAACATCCGAAAGTAAATAGTAGTTGGTTGGGCGATGTCATTCGTGAAAACCATCACGTGAATATTGGTATTGCTGTGGCTGTAGACGAAGGATTACTAGTTCCTGTGCTTCGTTTTGCTGACGGACTATCTTTGGATGAAATAAGTGTATCCGTAAAAGAGTTTGCTAAAAAAGCAAAAGATAAAAAATTACAACCTTCAGATTGGGAAGGAAGCACTTTCACCATTTCTAATTTAGGTATGTTTGGCATAGATTCATTCACGGCTATTATTAATCCTCCAGATGCTTGTATCCTAGCAGTAGGCGGTATTGCACAGGAGCCTGTTGTAAAGAATGGTCAAATAGTGCCAGGTAATGTCATGAATGTAACTTTAAGTTGCGACCATAGAGTAGTGGATGGTGCAACAGGATCGGCTTTCTTACAAACTTTAAAAAGCTATTTAGAAGAACCAATAAGAATGTT
>JBAXWU010000196.1:0-1593 GCA_037128235.1 Chitinophagia bacterium
AGAACGAAAAAAAATACGAAATAAATTTTATTACCTTTCATATAGATAGCCGTAATTATTTAAATAGCCGTAAGTATTGTAAATATACAAATTAGGGTACTTGTATGTACTTATGTAATTGTGCGCTTAGCTCCCATTTAGGGTGGGCCTTGATGTAATCAATTACCAATGGTGTAATTTCATTCGACTTATCCCATTCAGGCTGTAAGTATAATTTGCAATTAGGCCCTACTTGTTTAGCGTAGGTTTCGGCCCATTCAAAGTCGTGGGTATTGAAAATAACTACTTTTAATTCTGAAGCGGCTTGAATACTTTCATCAAGGGGCGCTTTAAATTTTTTGGGCGAAAAGCAAACCCAGTCCCAGTTTCCAGACATGGGGCTAGAGCCTGAGGTTTCTATATTTACTTCAAAGCCTGCATTTTTCAAAGCAGTGGTTAAGGCATCTAAATTATATAACAAAGGTTCGCCGCCGGTAATAATGGCTAAACGTGCAGGATGCGATAAAGCGCTATTAACTATTTCTTCAATACTTAAAACTGGATGTTTACTTGCATCCCAACTATCTTTTACATCACACCAAACACAACCTACATCGCAACCAGCCAGACGAATAAAATAAGCTGCCTTGCCTTGATGGTATCCTTCGCCTTGCAAAGAATAAAACATTTCCATCACTGGATATTGGGTACTTGTATTCAAATTAAAATGTATAAAATTATTTTACAATTAAAGACCTTGGTAGGCCTTCATGGTATTTTTTAAAAGTCCTGCAATGGTCATAAGTCCAACACCACCGGGAACTGGAGTAATAGCAGATGCTTTAGCGCAGGCTTCTTCATAATTAACATCGCCTTTAATTCTAAAACCTTTTTTAGCAGTCGCATCTTCTACACGCGTAATACCTACATCAATTATAACAGCTCCTGGTTTAATCATATCACCCGTTAAAAAATTAGGAACGCCTAGTGCAGCCACAATAATATCGGCGCCTACACAAATTTCTTTTAAATTTTTGGTGTGACTATGACAAATAGTTACCGTGCAATTACCTTGTGCTATATTGCTACTTAATAAAATACTCATAGGGCGGCCTACTATATTACTACGCCCAATAACTACTGCATTTTTTCCTTTGGTTTCAATATTAAAATGTTCAAGCATTAAAATAATTCCATAAGGAGTGGCTGGAATAAAAGTATTAAGTCCTTGTACTAGTCTTCCCACATTCACAGGATGAAAACCATCGACATCTTTAGCAGGATCAATAGCTTCTATAATATTAGATTCTTTAATATGTTTAGGAAGTGGCAATTGAACTAAAATGCCATCGCAATTAGGATCTTGGTTTAGCTCGGCAATTTTTGCTAATAAAACAGCTTCGGCTACATCTGTCTCCATTCGGTATAAAGAAGAACCAAAACCTGTTTCTTCGCAGTTCTTCACTTTACTAGCTACATAGGTTTCACTCGCTCCATTATTACCAACCAATATGGCGGCTAAATGTGGCATTCTTTTGCCAGCGGCTTTCAGGGCCTGTGTTTGCTCCAAAAGGGTTGCTTTTACGGCGGCGGCGGCTATTTTACCATCTAATA
>JBAXWU010000197.1:0-1571 GCA_037128235.1 Chitinophagia bacterium
GCTTGTACTTGTTTGCCTTGAATTTTACTTTCTAGCCAAGAGATAATATCTAAGTACATAAAGGCCCTGCTTTCTAATTTATTGGTAGTAAGGGGTTGCAAGGTATCTAATAAAACAGTAAATGACTTTTTAATAGCGGCCTTACTATTCAATAAACTATTTTCTTCACCACCGTTTTGAATAGACTTCCTTAAGAAATTAAACATCACTTCTTCTACTGTACTTAAGCTTTTCATTTTATACATGAATCGGTACACCGACTTCGATAAATAATTCACCACTTCTGTATTACCCATTTCATAGTGTGCAATTAAATGAAGTAAACGCGCATAACATTGTAAGTCGTCTCTTAAATTTAATTTCCAATTAATAATTCTATTCAAGTAGTCAATAGCCTTGGCAGGTTTGCCCGCACCAAAATACAAACAAGCAATTTTATAGTAAAATACCAGTATGCGGTGGCTATCTAAGTATAGTTCAATTTCCTTCAACTTGGCTTCCATAGCGGGTATCATGGCTAGGCCCTCGCTAAAACTACCCTCAAAAAAATGCTTATTTATCTTAGCGATGTATAGGTAAATAAAGCTTTGGATTAAATTATTTTTATTATTTAGTACAATGGGCGTATTGCTATAATTTTCTAAAATAGCAATGGTTTCATTTAATTTATCAAAACTTCTAATATCAAAATGGGAGGTAATTAAATTATGCAGGCCCTTAATATATTGTGCCGTTTCAATTAATTTCATATTTTCTGTCGCATCAAATAAGTCTACCCATTTTTGAGCATACCTGTAATGCATTAGAAAATCCTGTGTAATAAAACCATACCAGCAATAACATTGGTATTGGTACATCTTCTCATAAAACCCAACAGAGGACTTTACTTTTTCCATAATAGGGTCCTGCATTAAACTATCTAATGCAAGCCTGTCTTCCTCATTACGCGCATGACCATGTTGAATATACCAACCATATAGTTGTAAAGAAAGGTTTGAAATTTTTGCAATAGTATCTAAGCGTGCATTTACATCATCTATCTCTTCACTTAATTGTTTAGCGCGGTCTTGCATACTTCTAGTAATGTGCAAGGCTTCAATTTTCTTTTCTAAAAATAAAACCTGTAATAAATAAGTGACCTGGTTATTTTGCTTGGTTAAGGTTTTTATTTTTTCAAGAACGCGTAAACTTTGAATGTATAAACCTTTATTGTATAAAATTTTAGCATGGTCTAATTGTTCGTGAATTTGTAAATCAATATTTTCACTTTGCTTCACCACTCTTAAGCTGGCTAAAACCTGATCGTATAAATGGGCCTTTAAATTAGAGAGTTGTTGTTTGGAAATTGACTCGTTTTTGCGCAGCAGTTCCTCCTCGTCGTATACCTTCATTTTATCTAGGGCATCAAAAAGCTGAATAGTTTTTAAATCGGCAGAGGCTGAATTGCGCTTCACATACAATTTAAAATTGCGCTTTTCGGCCCTTTCCAATGATTTAACCAAAATAAATATTGCCTCCGTACTTAGGTTGGGCATCGTAGCTAATTTTAGTTCAAGTTATTGAATATCAAT
>JBAXWU010000198.1:0-1560 GCA_037128235.1 Chitinophagia bacterium
CTGCTGAATTGTATTTATACGAAAAAGGAGGCCATGGCTATGGTATGAAAAACCCCACCAGTGAAATTGTCTGGACCAGCATAATGAAAAGCTGGATGCAGAAAAATAAAATTATTCAATAAAAGTTTTATAAATTTAGAGTCACTTTTATACATTGAGAGGAATAAATTAATAAAATCAATTAAAAATATTTGATATTAAACTTAAAAATATATACGATGCGTAATTTAATTCTTGGGATGAGCTTATTTTTTTCTGCTACTATTAGTGCACAAAAAACGATATTAATAAAATGTGGTAAATTATTAGATGCAAAAACAGGTATAGTGGCTGAAAAACAAAATATTCTTATTAAAGGCAATCAAGTAGTTTCAATAGGTGGTAGTGTAAGTACCGCCGATTCCATTATAGATTTAAGTTCCTATTTTGTAATGCCCGGTATGATTGATTGTCATACACATGTGTTACTGCAAGGCGATATCACATCCGAGGACTACGATGTGCAAGTTTTAAAAGAATCTATTCCCTATAGAACCATAAGAGCTACTAAAAGTGCCGAGAAGTCTTTAATGAATGGCTTTACGACTATTCGTGACCTTGGAACAGAAGGTGCGGGCTTTGCTGATGTAGATCTTAAAAAAGCTATTAATAAAGGGGTGACTAGCGGACCAAGAATGATTGTTTCTACTTTAGCCATGAATACCACAGGACATTATCCTTTAAAAGCATCTGATTATGCATGGGAATTACATTTTCCAAAAGGCGTCATAGAAATTACGGGCGCTGATGAAGCTAGAAGAGCAGTAAGACAACAAATTGAACAAGGTGCTGATTGGATTAAAATTTATGCAGACCGTGGTTATTACCGTTTAGCTGATGGCTCTTTCAGGTCTATTCCCAATTTTACAACTGAAGAAATTAAAGCCATTGGAGATGAAACCATTGTAAGTAGAAAAAAATTAGCTGCACATGCTATGACCAGAGATGGTATACTAGCAGCTATTAATGCAGGTGCCTCAAGTATAGAACATGGAAGTGGAATGGATGAAGAATGTATGCGTGTGATGGCAGAGAAAGGAATTTACTGGTGCCCTACTTTATTTGTAAATGAATTTGTTGCCGAGGGAAGAGCTAAATTAGGAAGTCCTATTAATTTATATTTTCAACAATCTATCCAAGCTACTTTTAAAAAAGCAATGAAGATGGGCGTTAAACTAGCCTATGGCACTGATATTGGTGGCTATGATTGGAACCTAGCGCAAGCCAAAGACTTTACTTATTTTGTTGAATGGGGATTAAGTCCTGTGCAAGCTATTCAAACAGCTACTACCACTGCAGCAGAATTGTTGGGCATGCAAGGAAAAATTGGAGAAATTAAAGAAGGTAGCTTTGCTGATATTATTGCCTTAAAGAAAGATCCTACTAAAGATATTTCTGCTTTACAAAATGTTGACTTTGTAATGAAAGACGGAAAAGTATATAAGCATTAAGCTTTTTTAATTTCACTGCCCTTCCATCCAAAATAGGCTACTACGGCGAAAGCTACTAGTGGCACTATAT
>JBAXWU010000199.1:0-1542 GCA_037128235.1 Chitinophagia bacterium
ATTACATCTTTAAATACAATGGGGTTTGAAATGGATACTAGACTACGTTCTTATTTTATTGGTGTTAGTTGGTTTATTCTAAGCCTGGTAAGCAGCTCTATTAATGATGTGATTTCCAAATATATTGGTATGCGTCTTCACAGTTATGAAATTACTTTTTTTAGGTTTATGTTTGGTACTATAATCCTTTTGCCCTTTGTAATGTATTATGGAGTATCAACTTTAAAAACTTCACGGCCAATGGTACATTTTTTTAGAGGATTATTTTTATTTTTAGGAATGGCTGGGTGGACTTATGGCTTAACAATCGCCCCGGTTACTACTGGTACAGTCATCACATTTACTATTCCAATTTTTGTCCTGGTATTAGGAGTATTCTTTCTGAGCGAGAATATTATTTGGCAAAGATGGCTGGTAACAATAGTGGCATTTATTGGGCTAATAATTACCCTTGACATAAACGCCTCTGACTTTAACCCTCAAATACTAGTGTTTGTGGGAGCAGCAGTCTTATTTGCTGGTCTTGATATTATTAACAAAAAATTCGTTGTTAAAGAGAGTATGATCAGTATGCTCTTTTATTCTGCTATTGTTACTGCGACTCTAGCTTTGCCATTTGCATTACAATATTGGCTAATACCAACATTAGAAGAATTAGTTTTGTTGTTTATTTTAGGAGCGGGCGGTAGCTTAATATTATTCTTCTTATTAAAAGCCTTTTCTCTTGCAGATGCCACCGCCCTCGCGCCATATCGTTATTTCGAGCTCGTGGTTTCTGCGATAATTGCTTACATTGTATTCCACGAAATACCTAAAGACGCTACCATACTTGGCTCGTTAGTGGTTATACCATCAACCTTGTTTATTATTTATTCAGAGAAGAAAGAGCTAGAAAAGAGGGCAGATAAAAAATAACTTCATACTCTTAAATATTAATAAAGTTGAAATAACATATAAATGTTATTTTGATGATGTAGTAAGAATAGTTTATTATATAAAAAATGGTAGTTGGTAATGAATAAAAAGAAGTTAGTATTTACCAGCGGGGTAGCCAATACTTTTGAATGGTACGACTATGCTCTATTTGGGCATTTTGCACCGATTATTGGCGCCAAATTTTTCCCAGAAAATGATCCGAATAGCGCATTACTTCATGCATTTCTAGTATTTGCACTTGGTTATTTAATGAGGCCGCTGGGTGGTATCTTTTTTGGTATTGTGGGCGATAAATTTGGTCGAAAAATTGCTTTAAGTTCATCGATAATGTGTATGGCAATACCAACCGCCGCTATAGGTTTCTTACCAACTTACGAAACCTGGGGAATAGTTTCAACGGGCTTGATGATTGTTGTGCGTATGTTACAAGGACTTTCAATGGGAGGCGCACTAACGGGATCAGTGTCTTTTATCATTGAACATACAAATAAAGAAGAGAGAGGCTTTTTTGGAAGTATTTCTATGGCCAGTATTTGTGTAGGAATTTTACTTGGTTCACTCGTATCATTTATTGTAAAAACTACTTTTACCCCAGAACAATTTGAC
>JBAXWU010000200.1:0-1527 GCA_037128235.1 Chitinophagia bacterium
GAGAACGCACTAAATATATCAATGAATTTATTCGTCCTTTAAAAGAAAAATTAACGGGCGCTGAATTTGACTTCGAAATTCAAGGGCGCCCTAAAAGTATTCATTCTATTTGGAATAAAATAAAAAAGAAAGAAGTAAGTTTTGAGGAAGTGTATGATTTATTTGCCATTCGCGTTATTTTAAATGCTGACTTAGATAAAGAAAAAGAAGATTGTTGGAAAGTGTATTCCATGATCACGGATGAGTATAGCCCTTCTCCAGAAAGACTAAGAGATTGGTTAAGCAATCCAAAGAGTAATGGTTATGAAGCCTTGCACACAACGGTAATGGGCCCGCAGGGTAAATGGGTAGAAGTACAAATTAGAACGAAGAGAATGAATGAGATTGCCGAAAAAGGTTTGGCAGCGCATTTTAAATACAAAGAAGGTTCTCAAAACGAAGACCGATTCGATAAATGGTTTGTGCAAATTAGAGAAGCCCTCGGCAATCAACAAGACGAAGGCATTGATTTTTTACAAGACTTTAAAACCTCTTTTTTAGCCGAAGAAATTTATGTGTATACGCCAAAGGGAGATGTCAAAATGCTTCCTATTAATAGTTCAGCCTTAGACTTTGCTTTTTTTATTCATACGGCCATTGGTTCTAAATGTATTGGTGCCAAAGTGAATCATAAACTCGTACCTATTAGTCATAAATTAAGAAGTGGGGACCAAATTGAAATTATTACGAGTAATAAGCAAAAACCTTCTGAAGACTGGTTAAGCAGTGTGGTGACGGCCAAAGCAAAAAATAGTATTAAAGATGCTTTAAGAGAAGAGAAAAAAATAATTGCAGAAGAAGGCAAATATACATTGCAAAGAAAATTAGAAGGCATTGGTGCGGTATACAATACTTATAATATAGACCAAGTCATGTTTTATTATAAATTATCTAGCCAGCTAGATCTTTTATTTAAAATAGCCACTAAAACCATTGACTTAAAAGAATTAAAATTATTTCAAGTTATAGGAGATAAAATTGAAGCGCCTAAGCCAGTAAATCTAAGTGCTGAAATAAACTTGGATAACCCCGCCCTTAAAGCAGTTTCCAAAAAGGACTCTGAGTTAATTATTTTTGGAGAGTCAAGTGATAAAATTAAATACGCTTTAGGCAAATGCTGCAACCCTATTCCCGGGGACGATGTTTTTGGATTTGTGAGTACGGGCAAGGGTTTAATTATTCACCGCAACAACTGCCCCAATGCCACTCAACTTTTGGCGAATTATGGTCATAGAGTGGTGAAAACCAAGTGGGCTAAAAATAAAGAAATCTCCTTCCTAACGGGCCTTAGTATCATTGGCCTAGATGATGTAGGGGTGGTGAATAAAATTACCAATATTATAAGTGGAGAGTTAAAAATTAATATAGCCGCCCTCACCATTGAATCAACAGAAGGCTTATTCAAGGGTACTATTAAAGTATATGTCCACGACAAGGATGAATTAGAAGAATTAGTGACTAGAATTAATTCATTGAACGGTATTCAAC
>JBAXWU010000021.1:0-21649 GCA_037128235.1 Chitinophagia bacterium
TTTAATTTTATCTTCTACATTGAATAATTTAGCTAAGACTAAGAAGCTTGTTTTATCTCTAATTATTTTTTTTGTACTTAAGCTATCAGCTAAGGCATCAAGCCCTCCCGCATTATATTCAAAGCTTGCTTTTTCAGCAGTAAAATGAGTGACTTTGATAAATAGGGTATAGGCGCTATACACTACTAAAACCAATAATGTCAGTAAGATCCATTTTTTCATAGGGTAAAGATATTTCATCCTTTTTATACAGCATCAAATTACAAAAAAAATCCCTCTCGTTTTAGCGAGAGGGATGAATTATTTTGGATAAAAAAGGCTTAGGTTAATTTAGTTATTAACTTTTGCCATTGAGCATTACTTTTTAGTAGCTGCAGGCACAGTGGCTGGTGCATTAGCAGGAGCGGCTTGAACTGGAGCAGGGGCTGCTTGTTGAACTGGCGCTATTGCAGGAGCAGTAATGGAAGTATTCACTTTGTTCAATAAACCTTTATCAGATGCAGTGCCACCAGATTTTAAGAATAAGGTAGAAGTCATGGCTAATAGAGCTATCACCGCAGCGAAAATCCAAGTACCTTTTTCAAGGACATCGGTTGTTTGTTTAACGCCCATAAAATTATTAGAAAGGCCGCCTACATTCGCATTTAAACCACCACCCTTTGGATTTTGAATTAAGACCATAAATCCCAGGCCTAAACAAGCCACAATAATCAATATCAAGTACAGTGTAATCATTTCTTTAGTTTTAATTGTTCTATTCTAGACGCAAAATAAACGGATTTTTCAGGAAAAATAAAACTTAATTTAGAATAGATGTCGATGGCTTTACGCTTATTGCCTTGTTTTATCCAAATTTCAGCCATGGCTTCGGTGATTACATCGGCTGTGGTATTGGCTTTTTCAGCAATAGCAGCTATTTGCTTCTCGTTTTCCTCCGCCATTTCCTCCATTACAGGAATGCCCTCTTTTTGCTTCAAAACCTTTAACCAGGCGGTAAAACTCCTTAATTGTTGTGTGAATTTATCCTGTGGAACCTTAGAAAGGTCAATTTCAATACCTTGGGCAGCAAAATAGTCGGCTTGTGCTGCAGTCACTATTTCTGCTTCATAAGCTAATTCGATGGTTTCAATAGGTTCCTTAAATTGAGCAAATTGTTCAGAAATCAGGCTAGTTACTTTATCGTCCAAGGGGGCTGCTATAGAATCTTCCTCTTGCTCTTGTAAAAGTTGGTGCAAATGTAAAGCAGAAGCAAAATAGCTAGTTGTTTTTTGCACTTGTTCTTGAAATAATGGAGAACCTATTAATGCATATTTTTTGGATAATAAAAATTGTAAGCTAGCGCTGTAAGGATGTGTTTTTACCCATTTTTCTAAGTCAGCTGTTTCAATGGATGCTAATGTACTATGACCAGTCCATTGAGCTAATATTTTATTATGTAGTGCTGAAGTCATGCTTACCAGTTTGAAAAAATTTGGTTAAAGATATCGTCTGTGATATTTCTAATGATGTCTTCCATCAATTGACCTTCTGCTTGGTTTAAAGTGAGGGTTGCAGAAAAATCGAAATTTCTAGTGACATCAAATTCTTGTTCTTTGTTTTCTAAAGTCTTTTTTAAGACTACATGTACTGTAACAGTTAATCGGTTGGTACTTGCTTGTTGTGCACTAACACCCACTGTTTGAGAAGGGTCGTAATTGGTGATGGTTGCAAATATTTGATAATGTGCATCATCGTTATTGGTTCTAGTCAATTTAGTTTGACTCATTATTTTTTGCTGCAACTTATCGGTAAGTAGGGGAGCCAGTTGCGGATTGACATACCTTGCCTTATTTTCAATAAAACCTATCTTAATGGTTTTTATATTTGCTGGAATAACGGCATCTCTAAAACTATAAATACCACAACCACTTATAAGCATTGCACAAATGGTTATAGGTAAAATAAATTGTACAAGCTTGCTCATTAAAATATGCTTGCTTTTAAAATTATGCCTGCTTTTTAAAATAATACTATGATACTTATTCTTCAATGTTGTATTCTTTAATTTTTCTGTACAATGTTCTTTCGCTAATGCCTAAGTCGGTAGAAGCGTCTTTTCTTCGGCCTCTATGCTTCTTCAGTGCCTTTAAAATTAGTTCTTTTTCCTTATCCATGATATTCAAAGATTCATCTACTTCGTAAAGGTTATTGGATTCATTGTCTATAATAATGGGCTGTGGGTGGTTGAAGTGAACTGTCGGTTGTGTATTCACTGAAGAAACTTGCGCAGCATTGCTAGGCATAATATCTTCTTTTAATTCATTGATTAATGACTCTTTATTAAAATTAGCAGATTGCCCTGTTATGGAAGGGTTTTGTAATATTTCTAAAAACATTTTTTTCAATTCATTCACATCCTTTTTCATATCAAAGAAAAGCTTGTATAAAATTTCTCTTTCATTCGCAAATTCACCCACTGGAGTATTACCAGTGACCATGGGCATATTATGGATATTATGCTGTGGTAAGAATCCTGCCAACGTTTCACTATTAATATTATCCGATTTACGTAGTACTGAAATTTGTTCTGCAATATTTTTTAACTCTCTTACATTGCCAGGCCAACTATATTTAGTGAGTAATTCTCTTGCTTCTTCATCTAAAAAAATAGGTTTGGTTTTATACTTATCTGCAAAGTCCACTACAAATTTTCTAAACAACAAAGGAATATCTTCTTTACGATCTCTTAGTGAAGGTACACGAATAGGAACGGTGTTTAATCTATAATATAAGTCTTCTCTAAATTTTCCTTTCTGTGTATATTCAAGTAGTTCTCTATTAGTAGCTGCAATCACTCTTACATCTGACTTCTGCACTTTTGAAGAACCCACTCTTATAAATTCTCCCGTTTCAAGTACGCGTAACAATCGAGCCTGCGTGCCTAATGGTAGTTCTCCAATCTCATCTAGAAATATGGTACCGCCGCTCACTGTTTCAAAATATCCTTTTCTACTATCTACCGCACCGGTGAAAGAACCTTTCTCATGTCCAAATAATTCTGAATCAATCGTGCCTTCTGGAATAGCGCCGCAGTTCACTGCAATAAAGGGATTATGTTTTCTTGCAGATAAACTATGAATGATTTGAGAAAAAACTTCTTTACCTACACCACTTTCACCTACTATTAAAACGGTTAAGTCGGTAGCAGCTACTTGCTCTGCAGTATTTAAGGCATGATTGAGTGAAGGTGTATTACCTATAATATTAAATCTATTTTTAAGTGCTTGTAAGTCCATGTTTATTATTTTATAGTACCCATTAATGTACCTTTTGTATAGGCTGTAATAAGAATATTCACATAATCTCCTTTTTCTAAAGGCTTTGATTGTCCTTCTATTGATTTTGGAAACACCACCACTTTATTTTGACTGGTTCTTCCCATCCACTCTTGATCGCTTTTCTTACTATTGCCTTCAATTAAAACTTCGTAAGTATTACCTAATTCTTTTTTATTACTCTCATTCGATAAATGCCACTGCACATCTACAATTTCTTGTAGTCTTCTTTTCTTTACGTCCAATGGTACATCATCTTCATATCTTTTTTCAGCAAGGGTACCTGGTCGCTCAGAATAAAAATACATATAGGCGTAGTCGTACTGTGCTAATTGCATAATACTCATGGTGTCATTATGATCTTCTTCTGTTTCAGTACAAAAGCCTGCAATGATGTCGGCAGAGATACTACATGTTGGCATTAATTCTTTAATGCGCGCTACTTTAGCAAGGTACCATTCACGTGTATAGGTACGGTTCATTAATTGTAATACACGCGTGCTACCACTTTGAACAGGTAAGTGTATGTATTTACAAATATTATTGTACTTCATCATGGTGAATAAAACTTCGTCGGTAATATCTTTAGGGTGCGAAGTACTAAAACGCACTCTTAATAATGGGCTAATTAAAGCGACACTTTCTAATAAAGCTGCAAAAGTAACTTGCGTATTTGTTTCAGGGTTGGTCCAATAATAACTATCTACATTTTGACCTAGTAGGGTTACTTCTTTATATCCTTTGTCGAATAAGTCTTTAGATTCTGCTACAATTGAAAAAGCATCTCTACTTCTTTCACGTCCTCTTGTAAAAGGCACTACGCAAAAACTACACATATTATTACAACCACGCATTATAGAGACAAATCCACTAATGCCATTACTATCTAATCGAATAGGCGAAATATCGGAATAAGTTTCATCGCGACTTAGTAAAACATTGACTGCTTTTTGTCCGGTACCTGCTTCTATAATTAAATCGGGTAGGGTTCTATAAGCATCGGGGCCCACCACTAAATCCACTAATTTTTCTTCTTCTAATAATTTTGATTTTAATCTTTCAGCCATACAACCCAAAACACCCACTAGCATGCCTGGCTTCTGTTCTTTGTATTTTCTAAACTCGGTTAATCTTTTACGCACTGTGAGTTCTGCTTTCTCTCTAATGGAACAAGTATTAATTAATATTAAATCGGCCATCTCTACATTACGGGTACTTCCATATCCGTTTTTTTCTAAAATAGATGCCACCACTTCGCTATCCGCAAAGTTCATAGCACAGCCATAGCTTTCTATCAGAAAAAACTTTGTAAAGGGCGCTTTGTTTTGAGTTGATTCATAGGCTTCCCCTTGTCTCATTTCATCGTGTTCCTTGGTAGCCGTGGTGAATAATTCCATTCAAATTGGTTTGAAACGCAAATTTAGTTAAAAAAGTAGAATGTGTCAACTTGTCAGCCAGAACTTCTAATTATTTGATAATGAAACCCTTACTTGACTATTAGCCTATATCTGATAATAATTTATATATAATTAGAAATCAATGATTTATCAAAGGCTTCCTATATTTGAAAAAATATTGAGTTTCATGCGAAAAAGTCTGTTGATTGTTTTGATTTTGATGGGAATGCAAGCTGCCTATGCTCAAAACATAGCAGTGGCTAAACTGAGATCAGAAACCTCAAGGACTATAAAAAAAGATAATGACACGAGTTATTACAACTGGAAGCAGGGGGGTATGTATAATTTTAATTTATCTCAAAGCTCTTTAAGCAACTGGGCTGCAGGGGGTGATAATTTTAATATGGCTGTTAATAGCTACTTTAATTATTATGCCTATTTTCAAAAGCCTCGTCAAAGTTGGGATAATAATGTAGACCTTAATTTAGGTTTTGTACAATCTACTAGTTTGGGCGGAAGAAAAAACGACGATAGAGTGGATGTCTTAAGCAAATATGGTTACCGCATTGATACTACAGGTATGTGGTATTTATCTGGCTTATTCAATTTCCGTTCTCAATTATTTGATGGTTTTAGTTTCAGTGGTTCAAATGCAAACTTTACTTCTTCTTTCTTATCGCCTGCTTATATTATTTTATCTGCGGGATTGGATTTTAAACCCAATAATACTTTCTCGGTTTTCTTTTCTCCTTTAACTTCTAGAACTACTTTACTATTAAATACCAAGCTCTCCAATTTGGGTAGTTATGGTGTGCCTGTAGGTAAAAAAATAAATAGAGAGACAGGTTTATTTGTAACGGTGAATTATAATAATACCATTGCGCCTAACATTACTTATAAGGGCCGTGCCGATTTTTTCTCTAATTATTATGAAAAGCCTGAGAATATTAATTTATACATGACCAACATGTTTACTTTTAAAATTAATAAGTATTTCTCGGCCTCTTATAGTTTAGATTTAATGTACGATGATAAAATTAAAATCTTTGGCCCGCTAAAAAAATCTCCAGGACTTCAATTAAAAAGTATAATAGGAATTGGTTACCTAAAAACTTTACAAGTAAAAAAGACCATACTAAAACCTAAGGTGTAGTAATGGCCTTAAGGGTATGTTTTATCTTATTCGCTTTATGCGTGAGGTCTTGGTAGTCGATGCTCATAATGGTTACATGGCCCATTTTTCTTCCAGGCTTGGTTTGTTTTTTACCATATATATGTACAAAAACATTATCCATTTTTAAGACTTCCTCTAATCCTTCGTAATGTACATCACCGCTGTGGCCTTCGCTACCAATAATATTCACAATAGCCGAAGGTAAAATGGCATCGGTGTTGCCCATAGGATAATCTAATAAGATTCTAAGTAGCATATCATACTGACTACTATAATTAGCTTCAATGGTATGGTGTCCGCTATTATGTACACGTGGTGCTGTTTCGTTTACCCATACATCATTATTGCCATCAATAAATAATTCAATAGCAAATAAGCCTGGGCTTTTTAAACCCTGCACTACTTTTCTTGCAATGGCCTGCGCTTTCCATAAAATTTTTTCTTCCAACTTAGCTGGGCTTAATTGGTAATCCAATAAATTATAAACGGGATCAAAAATCATTTCAGCAGGAGGGTAAATAATGGTTTCTCCTTTGGCGTTCATACCTACAATAAGTGCAATCTCAGTAGCAATTTTTATTTTTTGCTCTAATACAGAAGGAATATTAAAACCTAATTCAATTTCTTTTTCACTATGTATAATTTGTACACCTTTACCATCATAACCCCCTTCAGCCATTTTATGTACAGCAGGTAAAAAGGAAATATGCTTTAATAAATCGGATTTATTTTCTGTGATAACAAAAGCAGCGGACGGAATTTCATTTTCTTTATAAAACTGCTTCTGTAAAATTTTATTTTTAATAGTGCGAATGGCGCTGGGTGTTGGATACACTTTTACACCCTCGGCTTCCAATTTTTCTAAGGCATCTACATTGACCGCCTCAATTTCTATGGTAATGGCGTCTAAACCTTTTCCAAAATTATATACCGCGTCAAAGTCTTGGATATTACCTAAGGTAAAATGATGGCATAAATGAGCGGCAGGACAGCTGGCATCATTTTCTAGTACATAGGTAATTGCATCATAGTTGGCAGCTGCTTGCAATAACATACGACCTAATTGACCCCCTCCTAAAATGCCTAATTTCATTTTATAATCTTTTGGTAAAGATAAGGTTCTTGGACAAGTTTTCATTTTGCATAGCGCTGAAAAGAGATTAAATTTGTTTACTTATTCATATACACATCAATCATCTAGTCATTAATTAAGGTATCATGTCAGCACTGCCCATTATTACTGTAAAAGACCTCGTAAAATCCTATGGCGATTTTAAAGCTGTCAAAGGCATTAGCTTTGAAGTAAAAGAAGGGGAGATTTTTGGCTTATTGGGCCCCAATGGCGCTGGAAAGTCAACCACCCTTGAAATTATTGAAACTTTAAGGGAGAAAACTAGTGGTACAGTCATGGTGAATGGCTTTGACTTAGATAAGTCCCCAGAATCTATCAAAAAAATGATTGGTGTACAACTACAAACTGCCGGGTTTTACCCAAATTTAAATTTAACTGAACTTATACATTTATTTGTGGGGCTTTACCAAAATGAAATGGATGCTAACGAGCTTTTGCAAAAAGTAAATTTACAGGATAAGGCCAAAGCGAAGTTTAAAGAATTAAGTGGGGGCCAGAAGCAAAGGTTCTCTATTGCCACTACTTTAATTAATAAACCTAAAATTATTTTTTTAGATGAACCTACTACAGGCTTAGACCCTCAAGCAAGAAGAAACCTTTGGGATTTAATCAAAGAAATTAGAGACAACGGTACTACTGTTATCATTACTACTCATTATATGGATGAGGCAGAAGTATTGTGTGATAGGGTTGCCATTATTGATAGTGGTAAGATTATAGCCATTAACACACCCAATCATTTAATTGATGAATTAGTGGAAACTGGTTTTGAAAAAGTAAAAGAAGTAAAAAAGGCGAATCTAGAAGATGTGTTTATACATTTAACGGGGAAAGCGCTGAGAGAAGAGTAAAAATTTGAGGATTGAAAATAGTTAATTCAAAAAAAAATAAAAAAGTAAATAAATAATAAATAATAAATAATAAATAATAAAATGGAAGATATAAAATACCCTATTGGTAAAATTGAATATTTACCTTTTACAGAAGATAATAAAAATGCGATGATTCATGCTATTAAAGTAGCCCCTGCTCATTTAGAAATGGCAGTACAACATTTAGACAAAGCCCAGTTAGAAACTCCCTACAGAGAAGAGGGGTGGACCATTCATCAAGTTATGCACCATATGGCCGATAGTCATATGAATGCCTTTCTTCGTTTTAAAATGGCCTTAACAGAAGAAGTGCCTGCCATTAAAGCTTATGATGAGAAAGGATTTGCAAATACTGCCGATTCCTTAAACACCCCTATTAATTATTCTACTACTTTATTACACGCCTTACATGCTCGTTGGGTAATGCTATTAGAATCTATGACCGATGAGCAGTTTCAAAGAAAATTATTTCATCCAGGTAGAAATGCAGAAGTAAGTTTATGGGATATGTTAGCAATATACTCATGGCATGGTAAACACCATTTAGCTCATATTACGAATTTGTGCAAGCGAAAGGGTTGGTAGTAGGCTTGTTAGTAGACTTAGTTTATTTTTTAAACAAGGCTCTGTCAACTTCCGCCACTAAATAAACACTTCCAATAACAAGGATAAGGTCTTTATCAGTAGCTTTTGCAGCAGCTGTTTGTAATGCAATATTTACATCGCTATATATTTCACCTTTTAGTCCAAACATATTTGCTTTTTCTGCTAGCTCTTGAGCTGCCAGTGCTCTAGGCAAATTTGATTGTGTAAAATAGTAGTTAGCATTTTTTGGAAGTAAACTAAGCACTGCATCCACATCTTTATCTTTCACCATTCCGGTTATAATATATAGTTGATCATATTGGGTAGTTACTAATTGATCAAGCATTGCTTTTATTCCGTGTTCATTATGCGCCACATCTAATACAATTCTTGGAGAAGCTTGTATGCATTCCCATCTTCCCATTAAACCAGTAGAGGCTTTAATTTCAAGAAGTGCTTGCTTGATATTTTCACTTGTTAATTTCCAACCCATAGCTGCTAATAATTGACAAGCTACTAAAACACCCTTTAAATTTTTAGATTGGTATTTTCCAGGAAGGTCGCAACTAAGCGTAAACTTTACATCAAATAAAGGTTTGCTTAATAAATGAAATAAGGGTTGACTAAAACTAAAGCTGGCCGTATTCCAATTATTCTCAAAGGCGTCTAATTGAATAAAATCTTCACTAAAATAAATAGGTGCATTTTCAAGTGCAGCCTTCTGCATAAAAACAGTTTTGCTTTCGGGTATACTTTCACTAATTACAACAGGGGTTTGCTTTTTGATAATACCCGCTTTCTCAGAAGCAATGGCTTCAAGTGTATTACCTAGTAAGGCCATATGATCCCAACCAATATTGGTAATTACACTTAATATAGGTTCAATAACATTGGTGCTATCTAATCTTCCGCCTAATCCTGTTTCAATAATGGCAATATCACAATTTTCAACAGCGAAATATTCAAAAGCCATACCTACTGTAATTTCAAAAAAAGAAGGTTCTATTTTTTCAATTAAAGGTTTTACTCTATTCGTAAATGTGGTCACAAATTCTTTAGTGCACAATGCACCATTTACTTTTATTCTTTCTCTAAAATCATATAAATGAGGGGAAGTGTATAAGCCAGTTTTATAGCCTGCTTTTTGAAAAATGGCTGCAAGCATGTGACTTGTAGAGCCTTTGCCATTCGTACCTGCAACATGAATGGTTTTAAATTTATTTTCAGGATTGCCTAAGAAAGAACAAATTAATTGAGTGTTATGTAAATCGTTTTTTATGGCAGCCGCTCCAATACGACTAAACATAGGAAGACGACTATATAAATAGTCAATGGTATTTTGATAATCGGTCAAAGCAGTGGAATTATTGATTTTCGAACTTAAACTTTACAGTCACATTAGAAACATGGTCTGCCATATTGAAACTTATTTTAGTTAAGTATTCAACAATGGCTCTTTTATATTTAGCATCGTTAGAGCTGGAGCCTTTTACAATTTGTACAAAACGGCCAACGCCTGTTGGGTTCACTTCAATTTCTGCATATATAGTAGCAGGTTCTACATCTCCATTAAATGAATAAGCTTTTGTGACTCTTCTGTCGCCCTTTGTTACAAAGGGTCCACCTGTTCCTTCATAATTTTTCCCATTAATACCTCCATTCGCCACCCCTTGATCGCCTTTACCGCCTGCAATGCCCTGGTCTTTTACATCATTATAACTGTCCTGATTATTACCCCCTTTGCCATTGCCACCAGCATACTTTCCCATTAAAGCTTTTGGCTTTGGAGCTGGAGGAAGGGGTAAGTTTTTAATATTGGTTTTTGCTTTCGAGGATCTGATGGCTTCGTCATTAGGATCGTTGCCATTTGCATTAATTTTAACCGACTTATTTATAGCCGTTGCTTTTACGCTTTTACTTGCTCCCAGTTCTGGGGCAGGGGCTTCTTTACTTAGAGGAGCAATATCACCTTGGCCTGTTGTCGTATTGCCTAAGTTTACTTCCATATAAGCCGTTGCAGGAGGAATAACAGTAGCGGTAGGCTGCTGCCAATGCATGATAATAAATAAGCAAGACAAGGCAATACATATTAGTAGGGTGTAAACACCTGCCTTCATATTTTTTTCTTGTTCAAAGCTTAATTGCATACTATAAAATTAATGCAAAAATAGATCAAAACCCAAATTTGACATCCACTAAGATGACTGTATAATAGGTTTAATGGGACTAGGCCAAGTATTAATAATAATGCCTGTTATGATAATACAGCCACTAATTATTTGAGTCGTAGAAAAGCTTTCTCCTAAAAAAAACACAGCTTCAATGGAACTTAATAGTGGAATTAAAGTGCCAAATAAGGCGGCCTTACCTGCACCAATTCTTTGAATGGCATTGTTCCATATTAAATAAGAGATAGTTGAATTACCAATACCTATGTACAGTATAATCCATAATAAATGAGAGTTGAATATCACTGGCTGAACAAAATTCATTTCGTACACAGCAACAGGTAATAATAAAATGGCACCAATGGCAAAAAGTACCAATAAAAAACTATTATTGGAAATGCCTACTGGTTTTTTACGCACAAAAACATTGTATACGCCAAAACAAATACCTGCACCAATCATCCATAAATCGCCGGTACTTATTTGAAAATGTAAAATATTGGCCATTTGACCTTTCGTTAATAAATACACAGTACCAATTAAGCCTAGTATAATACCTGTAATATTTTTCCAATGTAATTTTTCATTCACAAAATAGGCAGCTAGCAGTGCCGCCACAATGGGGTGCACGGTGGATCCAAATAAGGCCATATTAATAGCCGTGGTATAATGTCCTGCTGTATATATTAAAGTATTGTAAACTGAAAATCCAATAAACCCCATCCAAAAAAAGTAAGCTTTATTGGCTTTGAAAATGGGCCATTCGTTTTTTACATTTTTATAAGCAAAAGGAAACATACATAGAGTAGCAACCGTCCATCTCATAAAAGCTAAACTTATGGGACCGGATAAATGAATAGCATATCGAGATACAATAAAATTACCCGACCAGATAATACTAGAAGTAATGGCTAGTGCAGCGCCTATTTGATTTTGTTTTCTCAATGGTGTGCAAAATTTTCAGTAAAGTTGCCTTTTATTCTTTCAATAGGGGGGTTGTAATAGCCAAATTGTAAATGAGGAAATTCTTCTTTAATTAAATCCATCATTTGTTTAACGCCCATAATTTCTCCCACTTCTGTAACACCTATTTTGCCTAAATACCAATCGGGGTCAATATTAAAATTACGCCATTGAATCATTTTTAAATCGGTGTCTTTAATGAATTTTCTTAAGGCTTCATATTCTGCAATACTGTCCGTCATGCCTGGAAAAACAAAATAATTAATACTCGTCCATTTACCAGCAGCCGACATTTCTTTTAAACTTTCTACGATATCATCAAAGGTATAATTATTAGGACGGTAGTAAGGATTGTAAATTTCAGGTCGCACCGAATTGGTACTTACTCTTAAACTATCTAGTCCCGCTGCTGCTAAAATTTTTACAGCTTTTGGATCAGAGCCATTGGAATTTATATTGATACTTCCTTTGTTTGTATGCTTTCTAATTTCAATAATAGATTCTTTAATAGTCTCCCACATTAATAAGGGTTCTCCTTCACAGCCTTGCCCAAAACTCACAATAGGAAAGGGGGCTGTCATTAAATGAGGTACTGTGTATTCTACAACTTCAGCGGCGGTAGGTTTAAAACTTAATCGTTCTTGATTTGAAAAAATTTCTTCTTCAACCGGTTGAAAAGAAATACATCCAATACAATTGGCATTACAAGCGGGGGAAATAGGTATGGGACATTCCCATCTGTCCATGGCAAAATTTCTTGCAGCAGGACAATGATAGGTCATGCAACAATTTTCCATTAAATGTTTAACTAATCTGTTTTGACTATAAGTTTCTAATAATTTACTAGTGCCTGTCTCAATAATTTTTTGATCATAACCTTCGCAGTCCTGTCTAATATCTTTTTCAATTCTCACAGCGGGCACATAATTTTTTCCATCCTGCCAGCCCACTGCTGTATAACAAAATAAAGGTAAGGTAGGGGCATTGGGTAAAGTTTCATAAGCAGCAATGTATAATCCTGTATGAGCTGGAGGAATAAAGGCAGCCACTGCCCAACCTTTTTCACAAATACGCATTTCGCCTGTTTCCACATCAATACCAATACCTCTTCTTTCTGGTAATTCATATAAACTTCCGCCATTAGGAAGTTCAATCCAATCATCAAGATCTACTGGATAAGCGTCCCAGCCAGCGCGGCCTGCCACATATAAACTGGTGTCTTCAAATATTTGGCCTTTGCCATCGGAATATAAAATATAAGGGGAAGATTGTAATGACATATTGTAAAGGTATCAATTAGGTATGAGTTGGAGAATAAGTTTAGTATTGAATTTAATATTACTTGTTAAGATTGACTTGTTCTTGAATGCGCAATTTGTTCGGCACAGAATACATTAAATTCATTAGTGATAGTCATACTTACTGGTTCATTAATTTGTTTTTGAATGAGTTTATTATTTTTAAAGTCGATGGTTATAAGGTCGTCTTTAATAATAGCATTTTCTACATAGCTCCAAGGGTAGTGTTTTTTTGGAAAGGTATTAATTACAATACCTGCTGGATCAAATGCAATTTCGTAAGGAAATTTAACCTGTCTTTCAAATAGGGCAGCTATTAAAAAAATACCTGCTATGATTAAGCCGTTAGGTTGCAAAAACCATCCCCAGGAAGCCAATAATAAACCTAATCTGTAATAGGGTAATATGCCTCTCTTCGCTTGAAAAAAGCAGAATATCCACCAGCTGGTAAAAGCTGTCATGATAGCAAAAATGAGGGCTGGCTTAGGGAATAAGCCTAAATAAATAGAATAGCCAAAAGCTACTAAGGATATCATTAACATAAATTGACTAATGCGATCTACATTTTTAAAGTCAGGGCTTCTACAAACTATGATGTAATCAAATTCACGCATAAAAATAGGGTTCGATGAGGATAAAATTTGGTGCAATTTAAGCTCATTTGGTTAACTTTGCACCATGAAGAAAACACATATTGCATTATTGGTCTTAATCGCTGCCGCCATTGTAGTGCTTATAAGCTACACAGGCGATTTAAGTAGTTATGAGACAATTGCTTCTGCCAAGCAAAAAGAAGGGAAATTCGTGAATTTGATTGTCAAAATGGATAAGTCTATTCCTGTTCAATATGACCCTGTAAAAGACCCTAATTTATTAGCGTTTAATGTGCAAGATAGTTTGGGTAGTAAAATTAGTGTGGTCTATCATAATACCATGCCTACCGATATGGAAAAATCGGAAAGACTAGTGTTGAAGGGAAAAGTACAAGGCGATCATTTTGAATGTTCTGCTATTGTGATGAAATGTCCTTCTAAATACAAGGACAACCCCAACGCAATGAAAGACCAACCGCTTACCCTTAGCAATTAAAAAAATACAATTAGGTAAATGAATACTACAAAGTTTCTTGATGAACATCTTTTTCCTGGTCAAATAGGCTATTTTTTAACCATACTTTCTTTAGTCGCTTCCTTAGTAGCTACTTATTCATTTGCAAAAGCTTTTTTTTCAAAAGAACTTACTGCGCAAAATCAGTGGGAGAAATTAGCTAAGGTTGCTTTTGTCATTGAATCAATATCGGTATTTTCTTGTTTTGTGGTTTTATTTTATATTATTTCAAATCATTTGTTTGAATATAAGTATGCTTATACTCATAGCGATAAAAACTTACCCTATCAATATTTATTAAGTTGTTTTTGGGAAGGGCAGGAAGGAAGCTTTTTATTATGGAGTTTCTGGCACTGTGTATTAGGCTTGGTATTAATTGCTACCAAAAAGAAATGGGGAAGCTCTTTTTCTGGAGTGATGATGGTGTTATGCTTTGTACAATTTTGTTTAGCCACCATGATAGTGGGTTTATTCATTTTTGATATGAAATTAGGAAGCAGTCCATTTGTATTACTAAGAGAAGAAATGAGTTGGCCTATTTTATCCAGACCCGATTATTTACACCTTATCAAAGATGGGACTGGATTAAATACATTATTACAGAACTACTGGATGGTTATACATCCTCCTATTTTATTTTTAGGATTTGCATCCACTACTATTCCTTTTAGTTTTGCTGTCGTTGGCTTAATTAAAAAGAAGCATGATTGGATGGACAATTGTTTGCCTTGGGCCACTTTTTCTGCAGGTATTTTAGGATTAGGCATTATGATGGGCGCTGCCTGGGCTTATGAGAGTTTAACCTTTGGAGGTTATTGGGCATGGGATCCGGTAGAGAATGCTTCGCTGGTTCCTTGGTTGACATTGGTATCGGCCATTCATGCTAGTATTATTTATAGAAAAACAGGATCTAGTTTAAAACTAACTTATTTATTTTTCGGCATTAGCTTTTTACTAGTCTTGTATTCTACTTTTCTAACAAGAAGCGGCATTCTAGGAGACACTTCTGTACATGCTTTTACTGACCTAGGCATGAATGCGCAACTATTAAGTTTCTTACTCATTTTTGTGATACCTTATTTTGTTTTATTCTTTGCAAGGTTTAAGCATATGGCCGAGCCCCAGAAAGAAGAAGCCATTGATAGTCGTGAGTTTTGGATGTTGATAGGCTCCCTTATTTTATTTTTATCGGCGGTGGTAATAATATCAATTACTTCTATTCCAGTATTTAATAAAATATTTGGAACAAAAATTGCGCCTCCGGAAGATGTAGCATTTGCGCATAATCAAGTGCAAGTATTTGTAGCTATTATAATTGGTTTATTAACGGCAACGGGTCAGTTTTTAAAATACAAAGGAACCCCTAAAACATTTTTAGTAAAGAAGCTTATTATGCCCTTACTAGTAACAATTGTTATAACTGCGATAGTATATATTTTTGTAGGGGTGGCTTTTAAAGAAAAAGGAATTGGCTTTGAAGGAGCTATTTATGTGGCTTTATTTGCCTCTATCTATACCATAGTGGCTAATATTTTCTTTTGGTTGACAATGCAAAAAGGAAAATTAAAATCGGCAGGCTCTTCCATTGGGCATATTGGTTTTGGAATGGTTTTATTGGGTATTTTAATCTCCTCTTCTAACAAAACTGTATTAAGCTGGAATACAACGGGTATTAGTCCACTTCGCATGGAATCAAAAAAGAATCCAGCAGGAAATCCTAGAGAAAATATTACTTTATTTGAAGGCATTGCCACCGATATGGGCAAGTTCATGGTTACCTATGTGCGTGATACATTTGACGTTTTAGATAAAAGATTTTTTGAACTAAAATTCAAAGAGAAAAAAACAAGCGAAGAGTTCTTCTTATACCCTGATGTATTAAAAAATAATAAAGGCATGGAAGGTTTTTCAGCGAATCCTTCTTCTAAACATTATTGGAATAAAGATATTTTCGTGTATGTGACTTCTTTTCAGGATAATTCAAAAGAAGATACTACTAGTTTCAAGCCACATCAAATAGCATTAGGCGATTCTATTTTTTATAGTAATGGCTATATTAAATTAGAAAAAGTATTGGTGAATCCGAATACGAAAAGGCCTGCAGGTACCAATGAATTAATTTTGCAATTAGCGATTACCTCTAAGGAAGGTTTAAAGTATACGGCAAGCCCTGGTATTGTATTAGAAGGAATGAATTTGCAGTCCAATGTAGACACCGTTAAAGCACAAAACTTAGTACTTAGTTTTAATAAAGTAATAGACCAACAAAAAGGCACATTAGAAATAGGGGTGAAAGAATCTACAGCATTAACTAACCTCATTACTTTAAAGGCCTATGAATTCCCTTTCATTAATTTATTATGGTTGGGGGTGATTATTATGACATTTGGCTTTGGTGTAGCTACTTGGAGCAGGGTAAGTAAGTTAAAAGAAAAGTAAATTCAAGAAATTTCTAGTTTCCAAAGGTTACTTTTCATAGATTAGTGTATTAAAATTTATAGAAATAGGAATATTTCAAATAGTTATATGAAAAAAGGCTTTATTTATATTATTTTTTTTGGTTTTGCTGGCTTTACTAGTCTAAAGTCTAAGGCACAAATTATGTCTAATGACACCATTAATGTAGGCATTAGACATAATATGGAGAATATTAAAGAGAATATTAGAGTAGAGGCCTATATTACTCCAGAGGGAGATACCATCCCACAATCATGGTTGCCCACAGTTGAAGTGAGGGCTATACAATCCACTCGTTGGAAAAACTATTGGAGAAATTGGACTAGGCTTCGCAATGCAGTGTATGTGACTTATCCTTATGCCAAAACTGCCAGTAAATTAATTACAGAAGTGAATAATCAATTGGCAGGCATTAGCGACGAAGGGCAACGAAAAAAAATTATTAAGTCGAGAGAAAAAGAAATGAAAAGAGACTTCGGTGATAAAGTAACTAGTCTGTCGGTGTACCAGGGAAAAGTGCTGATGAAATTAATTAATAGAGAAACAGGTAATAACTGTTATGAAATAATTAAAGAATATAAAGGGGGCTTTAATGCCGGTTTTTGGCAAACTGTGGCCTATGTTTTTGGAAGCAGTCTAAAGCAAAAATATGAACCCCAAGGAGAGGATAAAGACATTGAAAAGATTGTCTTAGAATTACAAAAGCTCTACGGCTACAAGGGTTAAGCATTGGGGTAGGTTTTTGGGGCAGGTTTTTGTATCTTTACCCCATACTAATCACCATTATGAGCGAGGAAAAGAACCTAAATTTTATTGAAGAAATTATATCCCAAGATTTGGCATCGGGTAAGTACAACCAAATTCTAACAAGATTCCCACCTGAACCGAATGGTTATCTGCATATTGGACATGCTAAAAGTATTTGTTTAAATTTTGGGCTGTCTGCTCATTTTGGAGGAGGCACGAATTTAAGATTTGATGACACCAACCCATCCACTGAAGAAACAGAATATGTAGATAGTATCAAGGCCGATTTACAATGGCTAGGCTTTCAATGGGTGAAGGAATGTTATGCATCGGATTATTTTGATACCCTTTATGGTTTTGCTGTACAATTAATTGAGAAGGGATTAGCCTATGTAGATGATAGTACTGCTGAAGAAATTGCTTTGCAAAAAGGCACACCCACAGCAGCAGGCACAGGCAACGAATATAGAAATAGAAGTAACGCTGAAAATTTGGAATTATTTACTAATATGAAGGAAGGTAAATATGCAGATGGTGCAAAAGTACTAAGAGCTAAAATTGATTTAGCGAATCCGAATATGCTTTTGCGTGATCCTATTTTATACCGCATTAAAAAAGCGCATCATCACCGTACCGGCGACAAATGGTGTATTTATCCTATGTACGATTTTGCCCATGGACAAAGCGATGCTATTGAAAAAATCACGCATTCTATTTGTACTTTGGAATTTATTCCACACAGAGCCTTGTATGATTGGGGTATTGAAAACTTAGGTATTTTTCCTTCCAAGCAATATGAATTTTCACGTTTAAATATTACTTACACTATTTTAAGTAAAAGAAAATTATTACAATTGGTACAAGAAGGTCATGTGGAAAGCTGGAATGACCCTCGTATGCCCACTATTAGTGGTATGCGTCGCAGAGGCTATACCCCAGAAAGTATCAGAGACTTTTGCGATAGAATTGGTATTGCTAAAAGAGAAAATATTATTGATTTCAGTTTGCTAGAATTTTGTGTAAGAGAACATTTAAATAAAATTGCACAAAGAAGAATGGTGGTGACAGATCCCATTAAATTAGTCATTACCAATTATGATAAAGCAGAAGAGATACTTCATTCAGAAAATAATCCAGAAGATCCTGAAGGGGGTCTGAGGGATATTCCATTTAGTAATGAACTATATATTCAAAGAGAAGATTTTATGGAAGAGCCTACTAAAAAATATTTTAGATTAGGGCCAGGTTTAATGGTGCGCTTAAAAAGTGCCTATATTGTAAAGTGCGACAGTTTTGAAAAAGATGCTGCAGGTGTAGTGCAAACAGTATATGTGAGCTATGTTCCAGAAAGTAAAAGTGGTTCAGATACATCTGGTATTCATGTAAAGGGAACCCTTCATTGGGTATCTGCTAAGCATGCAGTACCTGTGGTATTGAATGAATATGACCGCTTATTCAAAGTGGAAGATGTGGATGGTGCAGAAGGAGATTTTAAAGATTATATTAATGAACAATCTTTAACAAAAACAAATGCCTGGGCAGAACCTGCCTTGGTATCCGATGCATTAGATATGCGCTTTCAGTTTTTAAGAAAAGGATACTTCTATCAAGACACCAGTAGCACAAAAGAAGCCCTTGTTTTTAATAGAACCGTAACGCTTAAGGATGCTTGGGCCAAAGAGCAAAAAAAATAATTAATCAATTCATTTATTGAATGTTAACGCTCGAAACCTTTACAAAAAATTGGGAAAAAAAATTTCCAGCGCTTTCATTAAAGAAATCGACATTTATGATAGCTGTTAGTGGTGGGGTAGACAGTATTGTACTATCTTATCTAATGCATAAGGCAGGTGCTACTATAAGCATGGCCCATGCTAATTTTCAATTAAGAGGTGAAGAGAGTACCAGAGATGAAAATTTTGTAAAAGATTTTGCAGCTAAGTATTCAATTCCCTTAGCACTGAATAAATTTGAAACAGCTGCTTATGCCCAGACTTATAAAATGGGTATTCAAGAAGCTGCAAGAGAAATGAGGTATGCTTGGTTTAGTACTTTATTAACTGAAAATACTAGTGTAAAAAAAGTATTACTCACTGCACATCATGCCGATGACCAGGTAGAAACTGTTTTTATGCAATTAGCTAGAGGAACGGGTTTACATGGTTTAACGGGTATTCCTGAAAGAAGAGAAGATGCTTTATTAATGGTAAGGCCTTTGCTTACTTTTTCAAAAAATGAAATTACCCAATTTGCAAAAACGAATGGTTTAGATTTTGTAGAAGATAGTTCGAATAGCAAGGACGATTATACCCGTAATTTATTTAGACATAAAATTGTACCTATTATTCAAGAAGTCATTCCTAATATGACCCAGAATGTACTAGATACAATAAATCGATTAAAAGAAGCGGAAGCTATTGTAGAGTCTACTGTTACAGAATTTTGGAAAAAGGGTGTAAGAGTTCATAGAGGTATTTTAACAGTGCCTGTTAAGTATTGGAAAAAAGTAAATAATAATTTCACCTATACCTGGGGACTTATAAAAAATTATGGTTTTAAGCCACAGCAAATTAGTGAAGTACATAAATTATTAGCCGCCAATAATGGCGCTTATATATTAACGCCTTCGCACCGCTTTATTAAGTTTAATGATACTATCCAAATTATTGATAACAATACAGAAAAAGAGCATATTATTATTCATGTGGCAGATGGAGACTTGCAAGTAAATAATGGCGTTTTACATTTTGAAATGAAAGAGGACATTAGATCCGGTGAAATAAAAAAAGAAGCAAAGTATGCGTATTTAGATGCAGGTAAACTAGAATGGCCATTATTATTTAGAACCTGGCAACCTACCGATTATTTTTACCCTTTAGGCCTAGGCAAAAAGAAAAAACTAAATCATTTTTTAGGTGCACTCAAGTTAAGTCCCGCTATTAAGCAAAAAACAGCTGTGCTGAGTATGGGTGATAAATTAGTATGGGTAGTAGGACATAGAATTGATGACCGTTTTAAAATTACGGATCAAACTAAAAATGTATTAGTCATTACCTGGATAGATAAACACTAATTTGTTCAACAAAGGCGCTTAGTACATTAAAGTTGCCTATAAAATAACTGGTAATAATTAAAAACACTACTCCATAAACAGATCCCCATAAATGAGCACTATGGTTGATACCTCCTTGTCCACTCTTTGCTAAATAAGCGGTTAAGCCTAAATAAATTGGGCCAAATATAAAACCAGGTATAATGGGAGGGATAATAAAAAATCCTATTTGCATAGTGGGTTGTAAAAAAATACCCACAAATACAATGGCCGATACTGCGCCTGAAGCCCCTAGGCTATTATAATTATATTGTTTGTAATGATTCAGGTAAGTGGGAATTAAACAAACTAGTAAGGAAGACACATACAACATGATATACATCGATGAACCTGACCTTCCAAAAATCATGGCAAAATATTGTTCTATATAGTCGCCAAACATATAAAAGGAAAACATATTAAAAGCAAGGTGCATAAAATCGGCATGCACTAAGCCGCAAGTAAAAAATCGGTACCATTCATTATTGTTGTGCACAGAGTAGGGATGAAAAATAAGCTTATCCATTAATGCATGATTATACATGGCTAAAATAGAAACCCCGACAGTGATAATAGTGATATATAAAGTAATGCTCATTGGAGTAATTTATTTTTATAATTTAGTCTTATAAAGTAGTTCTTAAAAAATAGTTTAGTAAAATATAAATAAAGTGAATAAGGGTATGCTAAAATTATTGATGATGGTATTTTTCATTGGCCAAGATACTACAAGCACGGTATACTTGCTCCGCTAAAATTAAACGAACCAACATATGTGGAAATACTAGCTCTGATAATGACCATGTGAACTGAGCACGCTTTTTTATTTCTTCGGCTACTCCATAAGCGCCTCCAATTAAAAACACAATTTTTTGTGCACTTTGATTGGCTTTCTGTTGTATTAATTTAGCCAATCCCGGGGAGCTTAACATTTTACCTGTTTCGTCTAAAAGTATAAGTATATCGCTTGGTTGTAGGGACTTCAAAATACTTGCTGCCTCTACTTTTTTTATTTGTGCAGGTTCAGTGGCCTTTGCGGGGGCTATTAATTGCCAGTCAATGGGGTAGTAATGGCTTATTCTTTGTGTAAAATTTTGTACCCCTTCCTTCATATAAGATTCATGGGCTTTGCCAACAGAGATAAAAGCTATTTTCAATGAATATATTTTTAAGTTTAATATTAAATATAAAGCATTGATTGATAGGAAAAAAATCGAATTATTCTTTATATTTAAAGTTCATTAATTAGTAAAATGCGACTTATCATATATAGATTATTTTTAATATTTATATTTACAACTAATTGTATTTTAGCACTTAGTCAAGACTTTTCTAATCGAGGAA
>JBAXWU010000022.1:0-21358 GCA_037128235.1 Chitinophagia bacterium
ACTGACCAGGTATTCCAGCATGGTCATTATCTCAGCTACACCCGCTTTATCATCAGACCCTAATAATGTTTTTCCAGAGGCCGTAATAATTGACTTGCCTATGAAATTCTTTAAATAAGGATAGGCATCGGTGGTAATTATTTGTGTTGGATCGTCTGGTAAAATAATGGGTGCTCCATTATAATTTTCGTGTAAGATAGGTTTAACATTAGTACCACTGCAGTCGGGCGCTGTATCTACATGTGCACAGAAACAAACAATGGGTACTTTTCTTTGACGCGTTGGCTCAATAGTGGCCATCACATAACCATGCTCGTCCATGGCAGCATCTTGAATGCCCATGGCCAATAATTCTTGTACTAAAATTTTGGATAAATTTTTTTGTTTTTCTGTAGAAGGAAAACTAGTGGAATAAGGGTCGCTCTGTGTATCTACTTCTACATATCTAAGTAAACGACTGGCTACTTCTAATGATTCTAATATCATAACTAAAGATAATAAAAATGTCCCGACACCTTCTAAAGACGCGGGACATTTTATAGAAATTATAGAACCTTTTAAGGCATAATAATTGTTGATGGAGAATCGATATTTACCAATTCTAAAGCAAAGGTTAAGTCTTGGCCAGCTAAAGAATGATTGGCATCTAAAACCACTACTTCTTCTTTCACTTCTACCACCATTACTTGAAACTGTTGTCCTTGACCATTATTCATTGTTAAAGCCATTCCTACTGTTGGATTTAAGTCTGCAGGAAATTGTGTTTTAGGAAATTCAACAATCATGTCAGGTTGTTTAGGACCATAGGCTTCCATAAAAGGAATATTGATTGTCTTTTTCTCCCCCACGGTCATCCCTAAAACGCCGCTATCGAAACCAGGAATAACCATTCCTTTACCCACTTCGAATTCCAAAGGAGCTCTTCCTTCTGAAGAGTCAAATGTCTCACCACTAGTTAAGGTACCGTGATAATGCACTTGAATGGTATCCCCATTTTTTACTTGTTGCATATTGTTTATTTTTAGTAAAGCACCTAGGGTGCAAAGGGCAAAAGTACATAATTATGGCAGATAAACTAACTTTGCATAATGGATAGAAAACCAAGGATTATTTTTATGGGTACCCCTGCTTTTGCAGTGGCTTCTTTAAGCGCCTTATTAGCAGCTAAAATGAATGTAGTGGCGGTTGTTACGGCTCCGGATAAACCAGGTGGTAGGGGTATGCAGCTTCAACAAAGTGCTGTCAAACAATTTGCTATTGAAAATAATATTCCCGTTTTACAACCAGAAAAACTAAAATCTCCCGATTTTTTTGAAGCCCTCAAAACACTTCAACCCGACCTTCAAGTGGTGGTGGCTTTTAGAATGCTTCCGGAAATTATATGGTCTTTTCCTCCCATGGGTACTTTAAATGTGCATGGCTCTTTACTTCCTCAATATAGAGGGGCAGCTCCCATTAATTGGGCTATTATTAATGGAGAAAAACAAACGGGTGTCACTACTTTCCAATTACAACATGCCATTGATACAGGTAATATTTTATTGCAAGCACCTATTGATATTAGCGAAAATATGACTGCAGGTGAATTGCATGATACCATGAAAGAAGTGGGCGCTGCCTTACTTGTAAAAACCATTGAAGGACTTAATAATAATTCCATTCAAGCCAAAGCACAATTAGAAATAAGTGTTGAATTAAAACATGCACCGAAAATATTTACAACTGACTGTGAAATAAATTGGGAGAACCCAGCCGCCAGTATTCATAATTTAATTAGAGGGCTGGCACCTTTTCCTGGAGCCATTACCAAAATTGATGGGAAAATGGTGAAGCTTTTTACTACCCATATTATTAATACACCTGCTGCAGAGAAACCAGGAACCTTTATTACTGATGGAAAAACATTTGCAAAAATAGCTTGCGGTAATGGTTATATTGGCATTGATGATATTCAATGGGAAGGTAAAAAGAGAATGCCCATTACCGATTTTTTAAGAGGCTATAGAAAATCTGTTTAAGGTTTTTATTTAGTTAAAGCAGCATTAAATTCTTCTAGCGTTACTAATCCTTGATGCCTCCATGTTTCTTTACCATTTTTAAATAGTATAAAAGTAGGTAAGCCTTCGGCATTTAGAGATTTCATTACCTTTATATCATTACCGCCATCTACTGCTAAAAAATAAAAAGGAGCCGCAGGTTTTTGTTTTAAGGTTTCAAGTACGGGTAACATTTTTCTACAAGGTGGGCACCAATCTCCTCCAATTTCGACTAGTACCATTTTATTAGAAGCAATGGTTTTATCAAAATCTTCCACACGCATTTGAGTCTTATTATCCGCACCCTCCACTGGAAAACCATTCATTTTCCAGTTACTCATACCACCTTCTAAGTTAACCACTTTATAGCCTTTAGCTTCTAATGCAGTTTGTGCTGAAGCACTTCTTACACCTGCCTGACAGTATACATATACAGGTAAATTTTTATCTAAGTGTTGGGTTCTATCCATGAATTCTTTGGGGTCTAACCAATTTGCTTGTAGAGCATCTTTAATATGTCCCCCTTTAAATTCAGTGGCTGTTCTTACATCTAAAACTTGAATATTTTTAGCAGCAATGGCTTGTTTATACGCAGCCGCATTTAAGGATAGAGAAGCGTTTGTGCTTGTTTGTGCACAGCTTATTATAAAACTTGCCATAAAAAAAAGGCAAATGCAAAATTTACATTTCATAAAAAATAATTAAGTAGAAATAATTGAGTAGAAATATTTAAATAACAATAATTAATAAGTAAATTAATAAGTCACTGAGATCTGGAAAGTCTTATTGGTAATGCCTAAGATAGCTGCAGCAGCATCACTTAATCTGTATTGAATTGAATTACCTACTTCCGGCAAGGCATTAATAACTTTTGCACAAATACTTTTTAAATCGGATGTGGTAATTCTAACAATGGTTCCTACGGGTAATTGATTGGTTAAGATATAAAACTTTTTATCTTCCCATCCACTTACACTTTTAAAAACAGCAGCCGTCCCTTCTAAGGTTTGAAAACTTGCCGACTTTTTTTGATTGGTAAACAAGCTAGCAAAATATCCTTCTTCTAATTCTGTATTATTTACAAGCATGGTTGATTTATGCAAGCTATCCGACAACCTCATTTTTTCTTTATTGTCTGCAATTAATTTAAGCGGCTCCGGATTTTTAAGCGGTACAAAAGCAGTATGCTTACCACGACGCTTTTTACCTTTTTTTAAAATGCTTTTTTTACCCTTCTTTTTAGAATGAAGAGTAGCTTTTTTCTTATGCTGAATAGTTGTTTTTACTGTTTGCTTTTGGGTCTGCTTTTGCTTGGCGGCATAAGAAGACAATTGGCCAAATAGGCCAATGACTACAAAAACCATTAAAATCAATCTTTTAAGCATCTCGCGAAGGTACAAAAAGGAATGGCAAAGAAGGTAGAAAATATGTTAATGATATATTTATTTAATATATAATAACTAGTAATTCAATATTCTCCATTCATTTGGATAGTAATTATTGGACCTATTGGGTAGTAATTTTGCCCAACCTAAACGGATATTTTTATATTGTAGGGCATGCCAGCCTTTGCCCCCCGGTAAGTTCAAATCTGCCCTTCTTAAATATTGCAAGGCAGTTGCTTCGTCTAATTCCATGGTTTGAAAAGGCAAATTTTTCCAAGTACTCATGGCAAGTGCATGGGCTGGAATTAAGTCAGCTCCTTTAATGCTACCAATGGCCAAGCCCATTTTTTTAACATATAAATTTTTAAGCAGTGTATTGTAAGCGTCTTTGAATTGAATAGCTAAGGCAATTATATTTTCTTGGTGATTGATATAATAATAATTGTCAGGCAAAGTAAAATGCACATTTAAAATTTCTGTTTCTTTTTTTGTAATAGCAGTGGTTTCAAAAGTGGAGTCATAATAAGAATAATTTATAGCTATTTCTTTTTTAAATACTGCTAAGAAAAAACCTTCCCCTTTTATTTTATCAGGATAAAACCGGTAGCCTTTAGCATTATGAATTGGACTTTCACTTTGGATAATACCCCAGTTATTATCTATATTTAAATCAATGTTTTTCATGCCCTCCATGGCAGCAATCTTGTCTACAATATTTTCATCTTCTTGCATTGAATAAGAACAAGTCGAGTAAATTAAATAGCCTCCTTCTTTCAAGCAATCAATGCTATCCTCTATTATACGCGACTGCCTAACACTGCAATGCTGCACAGCATCAATACTCCAATGCTCAATGGCTTCAGGGTCTTTTCTAAATAAACCACTGCCACTGCAGGGCGCGTCAATTAATACAATATCAAAAAACTGAGGCAGCGCTTTAAAATGGGAAGGATCGTTCTGTGTAACTACAATATTGTCTGCTCCCCACTTAGTGGTATTCTCTACTAAAATGGCATTTCTATTTTTTATGGTTTCATTGGCCACTACTAATCCCTTTTTAAAATAATTCGCAAGTAAAGTTGTCTTGCCTCCTGGTGCTGCACATAAATCTAAAACATGTAAGGATCCTGGCTGAGGAGCTATTTGTTTTAAAGCATGAAGCAAGAACATACTACTAGCCTCTTGCACATAATAAGCCCCTACATGCCATAAAGGGTCTAGTACAAAGAGAGGACGCTCTTTTAAATAATAGCCATCTTCACACCAAGCAATAGGGCTTGCTTCATTAAAGAAAGAAGAGGGCTGCTTTAAAAAAGATTTTTCTGTATTAATTCTAATAGAAGTAATCGACTGCTTTAATTCGTGTATTTGTATAAATGCCTGTTCGTCGAAACCAGGTAAGCCTTTTAAAGATGATATAAATGATTGTGGTAGCAATATATAAATAGTTTAAAAACGAATGGTAAAATTTTCTTTTTCTAATTGTTCCTGTCTAAAAAATACGATGCCTAGTTTATGTAAATCAATGGTAAGCTTAACATCATAATGCATTTTTATTTGTTCCCAAGAAGCTTCCATTTCTTTACTATTATGTATGTGCTCAAAAATAAGTATACTATGGGTATTTATTTTTTTTATAGCAGCATTAAAATAGCTCATTAAATCTTCTGCATTTTTAATTTGCTTTATATATAATAGCCCAATGGTATTTGTATTTTCTATCTCTTCTAAAACCTTTGCCTTATTGGATGGAGTAGCCTCTAATTCTATTACAGCAGTGGGCTTATAAAAAGTAACCATACAATTCACTAGGGCATGATATTTATTAGCGCTAGCAGCCTCTTCGCCGAGTTCTTTACTATTTAAAATAGAACTAATAAAATTAAATACAAAGGGAGAATGCACCCCATGTCCCTTCCCATTAGAGGCCTTAAAGTAATAATTAAAATATTTGTATAGTCTAATGGGAAATGAGTAAGACATATTATTTTCTTTTCCAACATTCAAAGTCAAAAGAAAATTTATGTTTTTCATCGGCCTCGTTTTGAGTACTGCTTACCATTTCCCATTCAGTATTTAGCTCAGGAAAATATACATCGCCCTCAATAGTAGTATGTACTCTTGTTAACCAAATTTTTTGCGCTAAGGGCAAGGCCATTTCATAAATTTCACCCCCTCCTATAACCAATAATTCTTTGTAGCTAAATTTTGTAGCTAAAGCGGTGGCCTCTTCCATAGTATGCACTACCGTTACATCTTCGTTCACCCAATTTTTATTGCGGGTAATAATAATATTCAACCTGCCATTCAAAGGCTTGCTGCCCATGGACTCAAATGTTTTTCGCCCCATTAAAATGGGCATACCCCAGGTAGTGTTTTTAAAAAAGCGCATATCCTTAGGCAAATGCCATAATAATTGATTGTTTAAACCAATGGCATTGTTTTCAGAAGCTGCTACTACAAGGGTTATATTCATTTATATTATTTTAAACAGCCACCGGCGCTTTAATACTAGGATGTGATTCATAATTCTCTAAAGTAAAATCAGAGAATTGAAAAGAAAAAATATCTTTTACTTCTTTATTAATTTTCATTGTCGGAAGCGGGAAAGGTTTTCTTGACAATTGCAAGTTTGCTTGCTCCACATGATTATTATACAAATGTACATCGCCAAAACTATGCACGAAGTCTCCGTATTCTAAACCACAAACTGAAGCAATCATCATTGTTAGCAATGCATAAGAAGCAATATTAAAAGGCACTCCTAAAAAAACATCGGCGCTGCGTTGGTATAATTGACAACTTAATTTTCCATCAGCCACATAAAATTGAAACATATTATGGCAAGGCATAAGGGCCATTTTTGATAAGTCCCCCACATTCCAAGCACTTACAATTAATCTTCTACTATCGGGTGTCTTTTTTATTTGTTCAATTAATTCTGAAATTTGGTCTATCACTATTCCATTCGGAGCTTCCCAACTTCTCCATTGTTTTCCATAGACAGGACCTAGGTCGCCATTTTTATCAGCCCACTCGTCCCAAATGCGCACCCCATTCTCATTTAAATATTTAATGTTGGTATCACCATTTAAAAACCAAAGTAGTTCGTAAATAATACTTTTCAAGTGAAGCTTCTTGGTGGTTACCATCGGAAAACCTTCTGCCAAGTTAAAACGCATCTGATAACCAAAACAACTTTTGGTACCAGTTCCAGTTCTGTCGGTCTTTTCAGCGCCTTTGTCAATAACGTGTTGTAGTAAATTCAAGTATTGTTGCATAGTGCAATTTACAACCAATACCTTTTATGTAGAAATCATTTTTTGGCCTTCCTGCGTGCTAGTTCCTGCCTGATGAAAAGTAGCTCCCTACTAGTTTGCCCATTGACACTAGAATTTTCCTCTGCCCTTCTCATTAAATAAGGAATCACATCCTTAATGGGCCCAAAAGGCAGGTATTTACTCACATTATACCCCTCTTTAGCCATATTAAAACTAATGGGATCGCTCATTCCATATAATTGAGAGAAATGAATATGTGGGTCACCAGCTGAAATTCCTTTTTCAATCATTAATTGTGCAGCAAGCAAATTGCTTTGTTCATTATGAGAGGCAATAATTGAGCAGACCATTTCTTTATGCGTGATACAAAACGCTGTTGCATCATTAAAATCTTTATCGGTCGCTTCTTTATCTAAATGTATTGGCGACGCAACCCCTTCTTCTTTAGCGCGTAATCTTTCTTTTTCCATATAAGCGCCACGCACCAATTTAACACCTAATTTAAAGTTTTTTTCTTTAGCTATTTTATAAGATAACTGCAAAAATTGATAGCGGTCATTTCTATATAATTGATAAGTATTATACACCACCACTTTCTCTTTATTATATATAGCCATCAGTTCAATGGCTAAGCGGTCAATAGGGTCTTGTATCCAAGTCTCTTCTGCATCTATTAAAATACCCACGCCTTTTTCTGTGGCCAAATCACAAATTGCAAACATTCTCTCTTTCACTCGCTCCCAAGCGGCGTCTTCCATTTCGCTATCATGTATGCCACTTCTTAATCTTGGGGCTTCATTTAATGTTTCCAATAATTGTACACTGGCAATACCAGTTAACTTAATACTTACAAAGGGAATATTATTTTGAGTGGAAGCAAAGTCCACTGCTTCCATAATTTTTTCAGTAACATTATCAAAATTTTCTTCACCTTCTTTGGCTTCTACTCCATAATCTAAAATTACTTGCACACCATAGGCCCCTAATTGCTTGGCCACTCTTGCTGTTTCTTCTAAAGTTTCACCGCCCACAAATTGATTAAATATAGTGCTGCGAATTAATCCATTAACAGGTAAACCAGAATTCATTAAAGCAGGTGTTAACTTAGTAGCTAAAGAAACAATGAGAGGACTTTGTATAACGGTAAAAAGAAATCGAGCTCTTTTTAATTCAGCGTTAGATTTATATGCAAATGCAATTTGGGTATTGTCTAAAGATAGGCTCATGCTAACATTCATTCGTACAGCAAATATCGGTAGTAAATCTTAAAAATCAAAGGATTATAGCTATTAAATAAGAGTTAAGTATCTTTATAATTATAATTACGCTTCTTATAAAAAACCGTTTTATGAAAATTCTTTCCACAGATCTGTTCTTGTTTAAAATTCCCATGACGCCTTTTACCATTGCCACGGGCACGATGCATTATGCGCAAAATATGGTTATAAAAATTTATACCGATGAAGGAATTATAGGTTGGGGAGAATGCTCTGCTTTTCCTATGATTGTGGGTGAGACCCAATTAAGTTGCTATACTATCGCCAAGGATTTTGCTACTTACCTAAAAGGAAAAGACCCTCTAGCCATTAAAGAAAGGTTAGCCGAATTAGATACCATTATTGCTGGAAATTATACCGCTAAAAGCGCTTTTGATTTAGCCTTATATGATATTGCTGCTAAAGCTGCAAGCAAACCGCTGTATGCTTTTTTAGGAGGAAAGTCCAAACCCATTGAAACCGATTTAACCATTGGCATTGATACCCCTGAAAGCATGGCCAAGGATGCTATTGATTTTGTGAAGCAAGGTGTAAATATTATTAAAGTGAAATTGGGAAAAGATCCTGTTCAAGATATTGAAAGAATTAAAAGTATTAGAGATGCGATTGGTTATGATACCAAAATTAGAATTGATGCCAATCAAGGTTGGGCAAAAGAAGAGGCTTTAAAAGTATTAGAAGGTTTAGCCCCTTATCAAATTGAATTTTGCGAACAACCTATGCGTAAATATTACGACGATTATTTACCAGCATTATGCGCAGCCTCTCCTATTGCCATTATGGCCGATGAATCGGTATTTACGCATCATGATGCTAGAAGATTAATCGCAGCAAAAGCTTGTCATTCAATTAATATTAAATTCTCTAAAAGCGGTGGTATACATGAAGCCATTAAAATACATGATATTGCTAAAGCCAATCATATACCCTGCATGATGGGTGGCATGCTAGAAAGCCGATTAGCGTTAAGCGCTAAAATGCATTTTGCCATGGCCATGGACAATGTAAAGTATTACGATATGGACACTTGTTTATTGGGACATTTAGAAGACCCCATTATAGGAGGTGTTCAATTTAATGGTATGCATTTAACAATTAGCGACACCCCTGGTATTGGTGCAGAAGTAGACCCAGTCTACTTAGCTAAATTGGACCATTTTACAGTTTAAGCTGTACCTTTGAGCTACAAATAATTACTATGGAAGCAAGAAAAGCAAAAGATTCATTTATTACTATGAATGAATTAGTCTTACCGAATGACACTAATACTTTTGGAGATTTAATGGGAGGTAAACTTATGTATTGGATGGACATTGCAGCTTATTTATCTGCAGCCAAACATTGTAATTCAGGTGCCATGACCGCGTCTGTGGACAATATTAGTTTTAAAACTCCTATTAAATTAGGCAATGTTATTTGTATTGAAGCAAAAGTAACAAGGGCGTTCACTACTTCGATGGAAATTCATTTAAAAGTTTGGAATCAGAATATGATTACACAAAGTAAAGAATTAAGTAACGAAGCTTATTTTACTTTTGTAGCCTTGGATGAAAATAAAAAGCCTAAAAATGTTCCTGCTATTATAGCTGAATCTGAAGAAGAGAAAAAGTTTTATGATAGTGCACTTCGTCGAAGACAACTTCGTTTAATATTAGCAGGAAAAATGAAGCCAGATGATGCTACTGAGTTAAAGGCTTTGTTTGTGAAGGACTAATTTGTGAAAGATTAAATCAACAAATATTACATGGTGTGATGTTTGCCTTTAAGCATGTACTCTTTGCTTTGTTCAATGGCGTCCATGACTTGATCAAGTATTGTTTCTACTGAACTATTATAATCAATTACTAAAGCTGGCTTAAACCTTACGGTTAAAGGAGTACCCACTTTTTTAAACGAAAGGCCTTTCTTGGTAAACGCTCGCCAAAATCCATTAATGACCACTGGCACAACAATGGGTTGATTATTTTTTATGATATGCGCAGTTCCTTTTCTTCCTGGCGCAAAGGGTTTGGTGGTTCCTTGCGGAAAAGTAATGACCCAACTTTTTGATAAAGCTTTATCAATTTTTTGGGTATCTACTACATCTCTATCTCTATTAACATCGGCACCCTCGGCTCTCCATGTTCTTTTTACTGTTAAAGCGCCACCCAATTTAAATAATCTAGTCAGCCAACTACTATTCATAGTTTCTTCTGCAGCTACAAAAAATACATTGGTAAAGGGGTTCAATAAATAATAAGGAATACCTAGTTTATTAAACTTTCCCCACTTAACAGCACAAAAAATATGAACAAAGGCAATCACATCTCCAAAATAAGTTTGGTGATTACTTACAAATAAAACATTCTTATGAGGTAAATCTTTCAAATTTTCAGTACCCTCAATTTCTACAGTATTAAATAAGGCCAGGCCAGGATATGTAAATATGCCTACCACCCCATATATAAGGGAGCGAAATATTCTAATTTGTTTTAATCGATCTAAAATCGTCATCTAGGTTCAAATGGTTACGACTGCAAGATAATACAATAATTTAACTCGGATATCTCTGTTTAAACAACAATTAGTACCTTTAGGCGATGGAAAAATCTGCAGTAATTTTTGATATTGATGGCTTATTAATAAATAGTGAGCCCTTATGGAACCAAGCCGCTGCTGAAATTTTTAGACAATATGGCATTATCTTAACAGAAGAACAATATGCACTTACAACAGGCCTTCGCTCTAAGGAATTTGTAACCCATTGGTTACTGCAGCACAAAATACCTTCTACTGAATTTGATAGAGTGGAAGAAAAAATTGTCAATCTTGCTTTAAACTTAATAGACAAAGACGCCACCCTTATGCCAGGTGTAGAACATATTTTTCAATTTTTTTTAAAAAGAGAGTTCAAAATTGGACTGGCTACTTCCTCCCCTATTGAATTAATAGAATGGGTGAAGGATAAATTAGGTATAAGAAGTTATATTCATGCAAGTTGTTCGGCACAAAATCTTCCTTATGCCAAACCTCATCCTCAAGTATATTTAGATTGCGCAGCAGCCATGCATGTCTCTCCTTTAGCTTGTATATGTTTTGAAGACTCTGTATATGGAATGACTGCTGCGAAAGCAGCAAGAATGACTTGTGTGGTAGTGCCATCGGCAGAACACAGTAAGTTACCTCATTGGGGCCTAGCCGATTTAAAATTAAGTTCCTTGCAAAATTTTGGCGATTTGCATTTTAATATGCTCAATCACTAAATTCAATTAAATTGCAGGTAACCATGGAACTAGCAAAAAAAGTAATAGCAAAAGAACTAGATCTCTTTGAAGAACATTTCAAAGAAGCCGTAAAAAGTAGGGTGTCCTTGCTAGATCGAATCATGCAATATATTGTAAAGCGAAAAGGGAAGCAGATGCGACCTATGTTTGTTTTACTTTCAGCCAAATTGCATGGTGAAATTAACGATGCCTCTTATAGAGCCGCTTCCTTAGTGGAATTATTACATACTGCCACTCTAGTGCACGACGATGTGGTAGACGACGCCTTAGAAAGAAGAGGTATGTTTTCCATCAATGCATTATGGAAAAATAAAATTGCGGTATTAGTAGGCGACTATTTATTATCTAAAGGTTTATTATTGTCTCTTGAAAACAAGGATTTTACCATACTCACTATTTTATCGAATGCAGTTAAAAAAATGAGTGAGGGAGAATTACTGCAAATGGAAAAAACAAGAAACCTAAATTTTGACGAGTCGGTTTATTATGAAATTATCAATGGTAAGACTGCTTCTTTACTAGCTTCTAGTTGCGCGGCTGGTGCAAGCTCGGTTACAGACAATGAAGAGACTATTCAAAAAATGCGCGAGTTTGGTGAAAATGTAGGTATGGCTTTTCAAATTAAAGACGACTTATTCGATTATGGAGATGCCAAAATTGGTAAGCCTACCGGTAATGATATTAAAGAAAAAAAATTAACCCTCCCTCTTATTCATATTTTACAAAAAGTAACGCCTGCTTTAAAAAAAGAGATTATTTATATTGTTAAAAACAATAATAACGATAAAGAAAAAGTAAAATTTGTAATAGATCATGTTATATCTTACGGAGGCATAGAATATGCGACCCATAAAATGAATGAATACAGAGACAAAGCCTTACTTATCTTAAACGCTTTCCCTACTAGCCCTGCGAGAGAAGCTTTAGAGGAATTAGTAAGATATACAACCGACCGAAAATTTTAATGGAAAAAAGATGGAATATACTTGCAGCCGATACTGCAACCGTGCAGACCTTGCAAGATGCTTTAAAGATTCATCCTATTTTATGTGAACTACTCGTACAAAGAGGCATTGATAATTTTGATGCGGCTAAAAAATTCTTCCGCCCTCAATTAGAACACTTACACGACCCTTGGTTAATGAAGGACATGGGTAAAGCAGTCGGCAGAATTGAAAAAGCGGTGGTGAATGCAGAATCTATTTTAGTTTTTGGCGACTATGATGTTGACGGAACTACTTCTGTAGCCACCTTATACCAGTTTTTGATTAAACTTACCCCTCATGTTGATTATTATATACCCCATAGATACAAAGAAGGCTATGGCGTATCTAAAATAGGCATTGACTATGCTAAGCAAACCGGCATACAATTAATAATTTCAGTTGACTGTGGTATAAAGTCCATTGAGCTGGTTGAATATGCAAAAGAGCTAGGCATTGATTTTATAATTTGTGACCACCATTTACCCGATGCAATTTTACCGCCCGCTATTGCCATACTGAATCCAAAACAAATTGATTGTAATTACCCGTTTAAAGAATTATGCGGCTGCGGTGTGGTGTTGAAATTAATTACTGCCTTGGCAGATAAGTATAAACTACCTGCTGAATCGTATTTAGAATATTTAGACTTAGTGGCCACCGCCATTGCTGCCGATATTGTGCCTATCATAGATGAGAACAGAACCTTAGCTTATTTTGGATTGCAGCAAGTGAATGAATCGCCCTGCCCTGGCTTACTAGCCTTAATGGAGTTAGCCAAACAAACTAGGCCGATGCGAATAACCAATTTAGTTTTTGCAGTAGCCCCTAGAATTAATGCAGCTGGCAGAATGGACGATGCTAAAAAAGCAGTACAATTATTTATTGAAAAAGATTCTTCAAAAGCCTTGGCCATTGGTTCTTTATTACAACAAGATAATTTAGATAGAAGGGAAGCCGATACTACCATAACGGAAGAAGCCTTAGCAGAAATTGAACTAGATCCAAATCATGCTAATAAAAAATCGTCGGTGGTATTTCAATCGCATTGGCATAAAGGGGTGGTGGGTATTGTAGCCAGCAGGCTTATAGAAAAACATTATAAACCCACTATTGTACTTACACAAAGTGGAGAAGTGGTAACAGGAAGCGCAAGAAGTGTAATTGGCTTTAATTTATACGAAGCCTTGCATGCTTGTAGAGCACACTTAATAGGATATGGTGGACATTTCGCAGCAGCAGGTATGACACTGGCTTTAGAAAACTTAGAAGCCTTTAAAGAAGCTTTTGAAAAAGCGGTAGCTGAAAGAATTACACCTGCACAGCTTATTCCAGAAATTGTAATTAATGCTATTATTCCTATTGATAGTATTAATATGAATTTTTACCAAATTATTTCGCAGATGGAACCCTTTGGACCAGATAATATGCGTCCTTTATTTTTAGCAAAAAATGTATACGATACGGGTTATAGTAAACTAGCCAAGGAAGCACATATAAGTTTTAATATCACACAGGGCAATCAAATATTAAAAGGTATTGGCTATAATATGGCGCAGCATATGGGTATAGTAAAATCGGGTAAACCTTTTGATGTAGTTTTTCAATTACAATTAAATGAATGGCAGGGAACACAAACAGTACAAATGCAAGTATTAGACTTAAAAGAAAGCGGTTCTTAAATTAATAACTCAATTATTATAATAGTTCGAATTAAATAAACTGCAATAAATACTAAGAAATTATTAAACACTAATTAAGTAAATAGTTAAGCAAAAAAAGGCGTTCAAATTTGAACGCCTTTTTAGTTATTTATATTGCTTGATTATTTTAATAAATCAACGCTTCTATTAATAAAGTTTGTGAGCTCGGCTCCTTTTAATAAACCTTGAGAAAGCAAGGCTAAGTCTGCTAAGTTGCGGGCTTGCTTTTGTTGCTTTTCAACATCGGGCTCATTTAACAAAGCTTGGAAAATAGCATGGTTGCCATTAATAGTTAAGTGCACTTCATCCGGCATTTGCGCATAAAATGCAGTCATACCTCCACCACCCATGCTGGCCATATCTTTCATACGACGCATAAATTCAGGGCGAGTAGCAATTACTGGAGCCGCGTCTTGGCTAAGGCCTTTCACTTCAACAGTAATAGTGGTTTCAGGTATTTGAAATTCAAATAATTTTTTAGCTTGCTCCACTTCATCTTTAGATAAAACAGAATCTACATTTTCTTGCTTGTCTATTAAGTTGTCTACCACATCGGCATCTACTCTTACAAACTGAACGCCTTCCCATTTCATTTCAACATTATTAATGAAGGCAGCGTCTACCATGGTTTCCAATTTAATTACCTTGTAGCCCTTAGCAACTGCTGCTTGTATAAAAGCATCTTGACCTACGGGGTTGGTAGTATATAATAATACTTGTTTGCCATCTTTATTTTTTTGATTCGACTCTGTTGCTTTTTTGTATTCATCTAAGGTGTAGAAAGTGCCTGCAGCGGCTGCGTCTTCTAAGATTAAAAACTTATTGGCTTTGTCTAAGAACTTATCGTCGGTAATCATACCATATTTAACGAACAGGCCTAGGCTCTCCCACTTATCTTCAAAAGCTTTGCGGTCATTGTTAAATATCTCTTCTAATTTATCGGCTACTTTTTTAGTAATATGAGCATTAATTTTTTTCACATTTGGGTCGCCTTGTAAATAGCTACGACTCACATTTAATGGAATATCTGGACTATCAATAACACCATGTAATAACATTAAGAATTCAGGTACAATATCTTTCACTTCATCGGTTACAAATACCTGGTTGCAATACAACTGAATTTTGTCCTTTTGAATTTCAAAGCTTTGTTTAATTTTTGGGAAGTACAATATACCCGTTAGATTAAATGGATAATCTACATTTAAGTGAATCCAAAAAAGGGGTGTCTCCCCAAAAGGGTATAATTCTTTATAAAAATTCTCGTAGTCTTCCTTGGTTAAATCGGCAGGCTTACGAATCCATAAAGGGTTAGTATTGTTGATTGGTTTTTCTAATTCTTGACCTCTTACTCCTGCATCAGATGCATTCGTATCTTCTTCCGCTTTAGCCTCTTTTTTCTCCGCATTCGCATCAGTAAAATAAATAGCTACTGGCAAGAATTTACAAAAACGATCCAAGATTGATTTCACACGATTAGCTTCTAAGAACTCAGCACTCTCTTCGTTAATATGTAAAACAATTTTTGTTCCGCGGGCGCTATAGTCTACTTCATATAATTCATATTCAGTGCTACCATCGCAGCTCCAGAAAACACCTGGTGTACCGGTATGGCTTTTAGAATAGATATCTACTTTGCTACTTACCATAAAGGCACTATAAAATCCTAAACCAAAATGACCAATAATGCTAGCGTCTTTGTATTTGGTAACAAATTCTTCTGCACCACTGAAGGCAACTTGGTTAATGTACTTATCAACTTCTTCAGATGACATACCAATACCATTGTCCATAATGGTCAATGTTTTTTCTTTGGCATCTAAAATTACATCTACTCTAAGGTTACCTATATCGCCTTTCACTTCGCCTTTAGAGCTTAATGTTTTTAGTTTTTGGGAAGCATCTACAGCGTTGCTTACTAACTCACGTAAAAATATTTCGTGGTCGCTGTAAAGGAACTTTTTAATAATGGGAAAGATGTTCTCTGTCTGAACTCTTATTTGACCTTTTTGCATAGTGCTGTTGTTTAGCTCCATATTAGCAAAGAGGGTACCAAAGCCAAAATTCTGCCAAGCTGTCAAGCAATAAGCCGAATGAGGCTAGTTTTTGAGCCAGGCTGCGCCAGTGCAGCGCTTGGACCTAAACAAAATGTCACTTGTGTCTCTTAATAATAACTGCTTTTCATAATTGTAAACAGAATAAACGCCAACAATATCCCCATTATTTTTGGGTAAAGAAATACCAGCAAAATCGGCATAGCCACTAGTTCTTAAATAAATAGTTCCACCTGAACAAAATTTCAGGCTTCTGCTAGCGCCAATTTTATTTTTTTTATCGGCATAAGTTGAATTAGTATCTGCTGCAGAAAATTCAACATTGGATATTTTAATAAGCCTTCCTTGCAAACTATCTGCTAAATTTTTAAAAGAAACTACTAGGGGAACAATATTGGTATTCTCTTTAACTACTTTAATATATTTAGCAAATAAAGGCGCTGGAATTCCAGTTGTTACTAATTGTCCTGAACTAGTATCAACAGATGCCACCACTTGTAACATCCTTCTATAATCAGTTAAAAATAAATTTTGTAAGTGTATTCTAATGGTTGTTCCAATAGGATAAGTTTGATACAATGCGCTGGCATCTAAATTTATTAATATTCCACCAGAAGTATCCTGAATACTAATTGATTTATATAAATTATCGTGCTCATCATTCGCTACTATAGTGGCCTCCAAAGCCATTGTTTTAGTAATGAACTCAATATTACCCATGGTATGTAGTTTTCTAAATGCTTTAATACTAATTAATGAATCGGTATCGATACTGTTTACTGGCTGCGCATATGCCGTTTGCTTTAAACAGGCAGCTGAGAAAAATAATATGACTATAGCTATTAAAGAAATAAGAATAGTCAAAGAGGATTTGTTTTTCATAAAATATTATTGAATTTGTAATTGAATGCCGACGGCATAGGTGATGCCTTGGTCATATAAATATTTGAGTGGGAATTTATTTGGATTTAAATTAATATAATCGAACCGTGATTGTTCGAAGACTAATACCGGAATAAGTGTACCCAGTAAATTTTTAAAACTAAAATTGCAATAAATAGGCAACTTCTGTTTGCCATAGCTTAGATTAAAGGATTTAGACATAGATGCATTTAACACAAATTGACTAGGCAGATATTCAACATCATGCATGCTAGCATACAGACTATTTTTTGTGATTGGATCTAATGTAAATGCCGATCGTCGATAGTAATCATAACTTATTGCTCTTTTTGCTGCATAAATTCCCGTGAATGAAATACGCGTCGAATAAGTAGGCTGCATTTGTATTGAAATAGCTTCAGTTATTTCAGGCCCTGTTGAAGCAGGCAGGTTTTTTAGTCTCAATAAGCCAGACTCCACCTTGTACATATCATTGGCTAGTAAAATCTCATACATAGGATTGTTTGAAATGTAATACCTGCCCATATTAAAGGACATTTCAAGTTGAAAAAAATTAAATAGTATTGTCTCTAAAGAAGACTCTACCCCTTGGTAAATACTTTCCTTTTGCCCTGTAACTCCATAAACAAAAGAGCTATACCTATCATGATAAAAGAATCTTTTTTCAGCATCGTTTTTTAGTTTTTGAAAATAGGCGCTTACCATTATTTTAGTATCAACCCCTCTGAAATAAAAACTAAGGTCAATGCCATTTTTTACAACAGGTAATAGAAAAGGTGTCTGAAAAGCATGTAAGGAAGGATCTAAAAATACAGCAGATGCATCTGGAGCGAATTGTTGATTAAAAAAAATTGATCTTGCATAGAATCGACCTGAAAATTTATATAAAACTTGGCCCTTATAGCCAACACTTGGAAAATAAAAAAGGGAGGAGGATCCTAATGAATTATTTATAAAAAGTCCATTTTGATTCAATCCATTTCTTTGAAATATAGCTGTTGCATAATCAAGCCCAGTGGAGAATTCCCATCTTGGGCTTGTATTTTTAATTTGCAGCCAACCCATGGCCTGCATTGATTGCAACTCAAAATTAGGACCCCATTTCTCGCCTTCTTTAATTTTCTGATCAGGGCTTTGTATATTGTTTTGAAAACTATTAATAAGCCCATCATCAATTACCCATCCATTATAGTTATAATAGAACTGCCCTCCTAACAAATTATCAATACGATTGAAATAATGAATTTTATCTTTAGCAATTTGTATTCCAGCATTGGTACTCCAATAATTATTAATTTCCAATTTATATAATGCTGAAGCTCGAGCTAAAATGATCTCAGCACTATTTTTATTGATAATATAAAAAGACCTTTTTGAAACAGAGGCTGTATTTATTTTTTGAATTCGATCGAAATTTATTTGTAGTGCTTGTGGGTTTGACTCAAACCATTTAGTTAACTGACTGCGCGTGCTACTATCCTTGCTATAACTTGGTAAATATCTATAATAATCAGGCCTTGGATCTGCTGTTGATGTCCAATCTAATTGTGAGGTTCCTTGTTCCCCAATGGCAAGTCCAAAATTGACTTGTAATGAGGCTTTATCAGCCCACCTCTTTTCATACCTAATGGAAAGCACAGGTACATTCGTATATTTACTATTGGGGTAATAAGCTTGGCCATTAAGCCAACCCCAACTAGGATTATAATTTCTAAGATGAGATAATGTATAGGCTTCAAGAACAGAAGGCGCCTGCTTACCTTGATTCGCCTGATTCCACCAAAAAGTGAAACCGATTGATTGATTGTTTTTTAAATTTTTATCAATACTAAAGGCAGCCCCCTTTATTTTTTTAAATCCACTGGGCGACAAACCATTGGGTGTATTTTGAAAAACTAAGAATGAATGTAAACTCCATTGATTTTGATTGCCCGCAGTACTATACTGAACATATCCCTCATTCATGTAAGATGCATTAGAAAACGCTGTATGCAATTGCCAACCTTTTTTGAATAAATTGGCAGAGGTAGTTAAATAACTTGTTCTATAATTTTTACTATAGCCTTCACTCGAATATTCCAAATGCTCATCGCTTTGCTTTTGATGAAAAATTTTATACATGCCGGTATATGAAAAAGACGCATTCCATCCATTTAAATTGGAATCCCAGTTAATGCCATCAATAATGTTACTGTTATTATATGCCTGCCCTCTAGGTATCCAATTAAATACATATCCATTATACTGAGAGATACTACTTAGAATATTTTTATTGGATTTTAACAAAGTAGGTACCCAATTATAAGTTCTTTCATTTTCATCATATACCCATTGCTTTGTAATCTCTTCTTCACTTTGTGCATGAGCAGATTTCATTAGTAGTAATGAGAAAAATAATAATAACAATTTGCAAATAGGTCTCATATTCATTTTTGAAACCACAATTTGTGTTTTATTTCAAAACAAATTCTTTCGGTAAATACGCATAATTCGAATTTAACTTTTACATATACTTACCATAAATTAAAACCTTATATGAAAAAATATTTTATATTCATTTTTTTTCTTCTTCATTGTATACTGCTTCATATTGCAGTTCCTGCTCAAAGTATAATTGTGGGTTTCTATAACTGCGAAAATTTTTATGATACTACGAATCAAACAAAAGTCATTGATGAAGATTTTTTACCAACTAGTCAAAAAAATTATACTAGTAAAGCGTATGCTATAAAATCTTCACATCTAGCAAGGGTTATTTATGGAATGGGAAAAATGGAAAATAGTAATGGAATAGCAATTATAGGGGTAGCTGAGGTTGAGAATAAATGGGTGTTGGAAAAATTAATTGCAGAGCCAATTTTACAAAAATACCATTATAAATATTTGCATTTTGATTCAAAGGACCAACGAGGAGTAGACGTTGCATTAATATATAACCCCGCTTATTTTATCCCTTATCAATACCAACCCTATTCATTAACAGACGCTACTCATTTTAATGATTACGCAACGCGTGATATTTTATATGTTAAAGGAAGATTAGATGGAGAGTGGGTGCATATATTAGTGAATCATTGGCCAAGTAGAAGAGGTGGCGCCTTTATTTCAAATAGCAAAAGAATATGGGCAGCGACAGTTTGTAAAAAAATAATGGATAGTGTTTCTATAATTGACCCCCAAGCAAAATTTATAGTCATGGGAGACTTTAACGACAACCCCACTAATGCCAGTATTAAAAGACTAGCACTTTTAAATCCCTTTTTAGCTCTTTTTAAAAATGGCTATGGAAGTATAGCCTTTAGAGATAGCTGGAGCCTATTTGACCAAATCTTATTAAGTAGGCATTGGGGCCAGTCCAATAATAATTTAACTAACTATAAACCAATCATTTACAATACTTTTGACATGGTCGAAACCCAGGGTAAATACCAGGGCTACCCCAAAAGAACCTACGATGGAGACCGGTTTAGGGGTGGCTTTAGCGATCATTTCCCGGTGGCCCTTATTTTTAAGCCAATTTTGAGCGGAAATACACTGAAATAGCCTACCTTCGCCGTCCCAAATCTGTTTTGGCAGATTCACTCCGAGCAATCGGAATGTCCACTGGGAAAAACCAATTATTTAACCAAAAAATTCAAGTAATGAACAATTACGAATTAATGGTGATTTTTACACCGGTATTATCTGAAGAAGATTTTAAATCAGCTCAGAAAAAATACCAAGACTTCATCAAAGAAAATGGTGGGTCTACAGTAGCCTCAAATCCTTGGGGTTTAAAATCACTTGCTTATCCTATCGATAAGAAAACTACTGGTATCTACTGGATACTAGAATTCACAGCTCCAGCTACAGTGAATGAAAAATTGAAAATTCAATTTTTACGTGACGAACAAATTATGCGTCACATGATTACAAAACTTGACAAGTACGCAGTTGAGTACAACCACATTAAGAGAAACGGCGGTTTCCCTGTTCACAAAGCAGTTGAGGCTTAATTAAATTTTTACCCACATGGCAAAGAATGAAATCAAATACCTAACCGCAATTAAGCAGGAAAAACCTAAGAAGAAATTCTGTCGTTTTAAAAAGTATGGTATTAAGTATGTAGACTATAAGGATACAGACTTCTTAAAGAAATTCCTTAACGAACAAGGTAAAATGTTACCTCGTCGTTTAAGTGGTAACTCTTTGAAGTATCAACGTAAAGTAGCTGACGCTATCAAAAGATCACGTCAAATGGCTATGTTACCTTATGTAACCGATTTATTTAAATAGGCTCAAAAAAATATTAGTAAACCATCCCTAATCTCGCGGTTTAGTTTTTAAACCTCGGCGAGTGACAGCAAAAAATGCTGGGCTCTTGGGAACTAAAAAAATGATTATGAAAGTTATCTTAATTAAAGATGTAGACAATTTAGGTGGTAAGGACGAACTAGTAAACGTTAAAAACGGTTACGCACGTAATTTCTTATT
>JBAXWU010000023.1:0-20059 GCA_037128235.1 Chitinophagia bacterium
GCTAAAGTGGAGAAATCTACTTTGGGTGACCTAGGTGCTTTGGCTGAAATTAGAGCTAAAATGGATGACGATAAGGCAACTGGAAAAGACGCTTAATCTAGTCTAAGTAATTGATATAGCCCCGTTTAGCGATGCTATGCGGGGCTTTTTTTATAATAATCTTAACGCCAAAGCCCCCAATTTGGACGATTTTAGTCATAAATTGAGGATTATTAGTTAATTTCGCAACCCTGTATGAATAGAATATTTATTGCTTTTTGTCTTGTTTTGGCCTTGTCGTCTTGTACTTCAAAATTCCAAAAAATTTTAAAGAATAAGGATACCGATTATAAGGTAAAAATAGCCGAGAGTTATTTTTTACAAAAAAAATATTCTAACGCACAGCAGCTCTTTGAATCAGTAATGCCTTTTGTGAAAGGAACACCTCGCTATGAAGAATTATATTTAAAATTTGCGAACTCATATTACTTTGATAAAGATTATGAGAATGCAGAAAATTTATTTAAAACTTTTGTCGAGTATTTCCCCAATAGTCCAAGAACGGAAGAAGTGGATTATTTAAGAGCTTATACTTATTTTAAGCGTTCACCTAAAGCAGAGTTAGACCAAACTACTACGAATAGAACCATTCAATTAATGCAACAATTTATTGATGGCCATCCTACTAGTACAAGAGTAAAAGACGCTACTGAAGTAATTGATGCCTCAAGAGCGAAGCTAGAATTGAAAGATTTTAAAACTGCCACTTTGTATTCAGACCTTGCACTATACAGAGCCGCAGCAATTTCTTATGGCTTATTATCGGATGGTTATCCTGATTCAAAAAATGCAGATAAGTATAAACTACTTACTTTAAAAGCTTATTATCAATTTGCTGAAAATAGTTTTGTAGATAAGCAAAAAGAAAGATTCGATAAAGTGGTACTAGAGTACAATGATTTTGTAGACCGTTACAGCGACAGTCCATTACTGGGGGAAGCAAAAAAAATAAAGAAACAAACAGATAATTTTTTAAATTTAATAAAATGAGTAAACTAAGAAGAAATATGGGTGCCAACACCCCTTCTGTTGTAGAAACAAAAAGTTTAAAAGCTTTAAAAGCGAAGACTGGTAATTTGTATGAGTCTATCTCTATTATCTCTAAGAGAGCTAATCAAATTAGTATTTCTGTAAGAGAAGAATTGCACAGTAAATTAGAAGAGTTTGCTAGTCATACCGATAGCTTGGAAGAGATTCATGAGAACAAGGAACAAATCGAAATTTCTAAGGCTTACGAGCGTATGCCTAATCCTGCAATTTTAGCTACTGCTGAATTCATCGATGACAAAATATATTATCGTAAAAACGAAGAAAGCGACTTATTCCGCTAGTATTTGCTTTTACAAAATTAAAAACGTCCCGGAACTATTGAGGTATCGGGACGTTTTTGTATTTTAGGGTTAAATAGGCAGGCTATGTTTAAAAAAATATTATTCACTATTTCTATTTGTATTGTTTTTGCTTCATCATTGCATGCGCAAGAACTAGCCGCCACTATTACTATACAATCTAGTAAAGTAGACAATCAAGTAGACACTAAAATATTCCCTCAATTACAAACTCAATTAAAAGATTTCATCAATCAACGTAAATGGGCTAACGACGCTTTTTCAAACGAAGAAAAAATTGATTGTAGCTTTTATATTACGATTGAATCTGTGGTCTCTCCAGGCGTATACGATGCCAAATTAAGTATTGTTTCCAATAGGCCTGTTTTCAATGCTAGTTATAGTAGCTCTGTTTTAAATATGCAGGATGCTAAGTTTACTTTTAAATATCAGCTTTCTCAGCCTATTGAATTTAATGAAAATAGAATTCAAGGTGCCGACCCCTTGGAGTCTAACTTAACTGCCACCCTTGCCTATTATATTTATATTATTTTAGGTCTTGATTATGATTCTTTTGCACCAAAGGCCGGTATGCCTTATTTTAATAAAGCACTCAATATAGTATTCAATGCTCCAGAGGGTAGTGGTATTAGTGGTTGGAAAAGCTATGATGGTCAAAGAAATAGATATATTCTAATAGATAACTTAACCAAGTCTGGTAATGATAAAGTGCATGATGTTATTTATAGTTATTACAGAGACGGGTTAGATCAAATGACAGATAAGCCAGAACTGGCCAAGAGTAACATCTTAAATGCTTTGATTAACTTAGAACAAATGAACGAAGGCGCTGTGAGTGGTATGCTAATTCCCCTGTTCATGCAGGCTAAATTTTCTGAAATCGTAGGTATTTTTAATAAATCAGATAAAGCGACTCGAAAACAATTACTCACTACTTTATCTTCCTTAGATATCGCCAATATTAACAAGTATAAAGAAAAGCTAGAATGAAAAAATGGGTAATACTTTCTTGCATTTTATGGGGCTGTCAAACGAAGGCTGCTAAGGATAAGCGCGTTGATAGTAGAACCATGCAAACAGTAGTTTGGCAGTTAATGCAGGCCGATGAGTATTATACCAGGGTTTCTGTGGTAGATAGTACTTGGAAAGCAGATAAAAAAAATATCGAATTTTACCAGCAAATCTTTGATTTAAATAAGGTGGACAGAGTCGAATTTTATAATACTATCGACTACTTACAAAAACACCCCATCGAATTCAAAGAATTAATGGATTCGGTCAATGAGCTTTCGAAAAGAGAAAAAAAATAGGAGAATAAAAGACACTTTAAACTAGAATTCGGTAAAGAATTTTTACTTTTAGGTTGTTAAAAATTAAAACAAAAAAATACAATACATCATGAGCAATTTAATGGGTAAACCAGCACCAGCTTTTACACTTTTTGATACAGAGAAAAAAGCGGTAAACTTAGCAGATCATAAAGGTAAAAATGTAGTCGTCTTATTCTTCCCTTTAGCTTTCACAGGCGTTTGTACTGCAGAATTATGCAGCATCAGAGATAATATTGGAACCTACAACGCTGCTAACGCAGTGGTATTAGGTATTTCTGTAGACTCTTTATTTACTTTAGGTAAATTCAAAGAAGAGCAAAAATTAAATTTCTCTTTATTAAGTGATTTTAATAAAACAGCTATTGCTGATTACGGTGTTAAATACGATGTATTCCCTGCATTTGAAATGCAAGGAGTAAGTAAGCGTGCAGCATTTGTAGTAGACAAAGACGGGGTTATTCAATATGAAGAAATTTGCGCTACACCAGGCGACTTGCCAAATTTTGAAGCCATTCAAACCACTTTGAATAAATTGAACTGAAAATTGTCATCATGTTAGGGCTTTATAAAATATAAGCCCAAACAACTATGACCTCTAATGATTTTTAAAAAGGGTCCTGATACATCGGGACCCTTTTTCTTTAGGTTCATTTTTATAGAATATAAAATTAATACTTTCGTAATTTTATTGAAGCTTAATCTACCTATCACAAACTTCTACAATCAAAAACTTTAGGTAGTGTGTATTTTCCATACCCCATATAATTGGGTGGTCACTAGATTGTGATTGATAAGTCACCTGACGTATTCTTTTCTTAGCATCCCAGGCTGCCATTTGTATAGTCTCTAAAAATAATTCAGGGCTCACTAGATTGGTGCAACTTGATGTTACTAAGAAACCACCATTACGAAGCATTTGCATTCCTCTTAAATTAATTTCTTTATAACCAGTAACGGCTTTATCTATATTGTTTCTGCTCTTAGTGAAAGCAGGAGGGTCTAACATTACTACATCATATTTTCTACCTTCCTTACCCCATTTTTTTAATACATCAAATGCATTCATGGCTTCAAACTTTACGATATGCTCTAGTTTATTTAAAGCCGCATTTTTATTCGCCTGTGCTACTGCCGATTCCGAAATATCAATACCCAATACCGATTTTGCTCCATAATGGGCAGCATGTATTTCAAAAGTACCTGTATAGGTAAAGGCTCCTAACACATCGGCACCTTTTACAATTTCTTTGATAGCCCTACGATTATCTTGTTGGTCTAAAAAATAGCCTGTTTTCTGTCCTGTTTCAATATTTACATAAAATTGTAAATCATTTTCCTTAATAATTATTTCAGTAGGGAAGGGTTCCGTTAAAAAATCTTTTACTTGCGTTAGCCCTTCTAATTCTCTAACAGGAACATCATTTCTTTCATAAATTCCTTTAGGACTAAATATTTTTTGAATGGCATCCACAATGGCTGGCTTCCAAATATCAATACCTAAGGACAAGGTTTGCAAAACAAAATAGTCATTGAATTTATCAATAATTAATGCGGGTAATCCATCGGCTTCTCCAAATACTAGACGACAGTTTTCGGTATACCCCAACTGTTGTCTATAGGCCCATGCAGTTTTTATTTTTTCATAAAAAAAGGGGGCATCAATTTCCTCTCTTTTTCTAGTGAGTAATCTTATAATAATCTGAGAGTTGGGGTTGATATAGCCCCTGCCTGCTAATTGGCCATCAAAGAAGTAAACCTCTACAATATCTCCTGGTTCTATAGGGCCTGCAATTCGGTCTACCTCGTTATTGTAAATCCAGGGGTGGCCCTGGGCAATTCTGGGGTTAATTTTCTTGTTTAAATACACCTTTGTCATGGCACAAATATAGCGCCCAAATGAGTGACAACTTGTGCCTATTTTAGGTCTATTTCTGTCAATTTTGCTCTATTTGTTGATTTGGCAATATTTTTGGGAGATATTTGTAACAATATGAAAACTATGGAAGACAAAGAATTGGAAACTAAGGATCAAGCCATTGATGCTCAAAATGAGGCCGAAAACAAGGCCGAAACTGCTCCTACTGCAGAAGAAACGCCCCTGAGCGAACTAGACCAATTAAAGCTAGATTTTGCCGATCAAAAGGATAAATACCTGCGTTTAATGGCAGAATTTGAAAACTTTAGAAGAAGAACTGCTAAGGAAAGATTGGATCTCATTCAAACAGCTGGAAAAGACGTCATTGTTTCTATGTTAGAAGTGATGGACGATTGTGATAGAGCAGAAAAACAATTAAATAGTGCTGATGATATTGCTCTACAAAAAGAAGGTATTCAATTAGTGTTTAATAAAGTGAGATCTACTTTACAATCCAAAGGAGTAACTGCCATGGAAAGCTTACACAAGGATTTTAATGTTGAACTACATGAAGCTATTACAGAAATTCCTGTTACTAGTAACAAACAAAAAGGGAAAGTAGTAGATGAGATTACTAAAGGTTATTTTTTAAATGATAAAATTATCCGCTTCGCAAAAGTAGTGGTAGGAAAATAAAATTCGACTATGTCAAAAAGAGATTATTACGATATATTGGGCGTCACGAAATCTTCGTCAACGGACGAAATTAAAAAAGCGTATCGTAAAGTGGCGATGCAATTTCACCCAGATAGAAATCCGGGAGATAAAGCTGCGGAAGAAAAATTTAAAGAAGCGGCTTCTGCTTACGAAGTTTTAAGTGATGGAGATAAGAAAGCCAAGTATGATCGATTTGGACATGCAGCATTTAGTCCGGGAGCTGGCGGCGGTGGAGGATTTAGCGGTGGTGGAATGGATATGAATGATATATTTAGTCAGTTTGGAGATGTGTTTGGAGAAGATATGTTTGGTGGATTTTTTGGTGGTGGAGGAAGTCGATCAAGATCTTCAAGATCGAGAGGGCAAAGAGGAAGTAACTTAAGAATTAAGCTTAAGATGAACTTTGAAGAGATTGCCAATGGAGCTAACAAGCAAGTAAAAGTAAAAAAACATGTCTTATGTACTACTTGCGGAGGCAATGGTGCAAAAGATAAAAATAGTGTGCAAACCTGTGGTACTTGTAATGGAGCAGGTCAAGTAAAAAGAGTCACCAATACTTTTTTAGGACAAATGCAAACGGTGAATACTTGTCCTACTTGTAATGGAGAAGGTAATACAGTGACTGCTAAATGTAGTCCTTGTAAAGGGGAAGGTCGTGTATACGGAGAAGAAACTATCTCCATTGATATTCCAGGTGGTGTGCAAGATGGAATGCAGTTAAGTATGTCTGGAAAGGGTAATGCGGGCGAGCGTGGTGGAAGTTCGGGTGATTTAATTATCATGATTGAAGAAGAAGCACATGAGAGTTTACATAGAGATGGATTAAATGTTTCATTTGATTTATATATTACTATACCTGATGCGGTATTTGGAACAAGTGTAGAAGTGCCTACCATTGATGGTAGAGCAAAAATTAAAATTCCACCAGGTACGCAAAGTGGAAAAGTATTTAGGTTAAAAGGAAAGGGTTTCCCAGAAGTACAAGGATATGCAAAGGGAGACCAACTCATTAATGTAAATGTTTGGACACCACAGCATGTAAGTGCTGAGGAGAAAGCAATTTTAGAGAAGATGCAGCAAAGTCCCAACTTTCAGCCTAAGCCTACAAAGTAATTTTATTTTAATTGGTAGATATCTTTTGAGTTTCTGCCCAGTCCGTCATAGTCAAGGCCATAGCCTACTACAAATTTATTGGGTATATCAAAGCAAGTATAGTCTACTTGTACAGGAAATTGTAAAGCCTCTTTTTTATTTAATAATACAGCAATTTTTACTGAGGCAGGGCCACTTGAAAGTAGTTGAGGTAAATAGTGATGCAAGGTTTTACCTGTATCAATAATATCTTCTAAAATAATAATATCCCTTCCACTCACATTGGCTTCAAGGCCAATGGCAGTAATAACATTGCCTGAAGAAGACATGCCTTTATAAGAGGCTAGTTTAATAAAGCAAACTTCGGCTTCAATGGTAATTTGTTTAAATAAATCGGCAGTAAATAAAAAGGAGCCATTCAAGATGGATAAAAAAATAGGTCTTTTACCCGCATAGTCTTTATTTAATTGAATAGCTAATACAGTAATCTTTTCTTGAATTTCTTTTTCACTTAAGTAGGGAACAAATTCTTTATCTAAAACTTTAATACTATTCATATTTAATTATTTTTTTTACGCTTTAAAAAACTAGGCGTATTTATACTTTTTAGGGGAGCTGCACTTATTTTAGGTGCTTCATTGGTTTGGAATAAAACAAGGGTAGAGCCTACTACTAATATTTTGTCGGTTACACCTGCATTATAAGTTTGTAAGTAATTTAATTGAATGCCTTCATTTTGGCTAATCTCATATAAGTCCTCTCCTGCAGCAACCAAATGTACCTTTTTATTTATTTCTTTTCTTTTGGGTACTAAATACAGAATCTGATCTTTAGCAACTAGGTCTGTTTCAGCTAAATCGTTATAGCTATAAAGTTTATATAAGGCTATATTATAAGTATTGGCAATATCTAAAAATGAACTACCTGCTCTTGCGTAAATAGCCAATAGTTGATTGGCTTTGAATTTTCCTTTAGGGTATTCAAATTTTGCAGCAGTATTTTCTGTTTTGGTTATGAGGGTACTTGTATCTATTTTTGAAATACTGTCTTTAGAAAACGCTATGGGCATACTACCAATTCTATTCATGGTATTGGGTGCAGTAATTTTTATAGTAGCTGAGCTACTTATTCCTTTTACGCTAGAAAGCTGAATAGTATCTGCTACATTTATTTTTATTTGACTTAGGGTATCTTCCGTTTTTTTTACAGAATCAGTTTTACCAGCATCTATTTTAATTAAGTTGCTTTTTACAGAATCAGTTTTTACGGAATCTGCTACTATAATGGGCTTGATGGCTTTACGCGCTTCTACTTTTTTACTAGTATCTACTTTTTGAGTAGGGGTATCGTCATCATCGTAAAAAGCCAGTTCTGGAAAATTAAATTGAGATAGTTCGAAATCATTAATGACTTTAAGTAGTTTCTTAGGGTAATCCGAAGCAGTGGCATAACCTGCTTTTTTAAGTCCATAGGCCCAAGCAGAATCATCCACGGGATCCAATTCAAATAATGGTGCGTAATTAGACCTGCCTTTTAAAAAATTAGAATGATCTACAAAAGAAGCATTCGAATTGGGATAAACCCTGAAACATTCTTGTTTGGCATCATCATCCTGGTAAGTCGTTTCTCCTTTCCAATCGGTTTTACATTTAATGCCAAAATGATTTTTAAAATTCAAAGCTAAATTGCTTTCACCGCTATTAGATTCAATAATACCTTGCGCTAAAGTAATGGAGGCCGGTATGCCTGTACGCTTCATTTCGCTTACAGCAATATCTTTAAACTGGTCAATATATATTAAGGTAGCCGTTTTCTGTGCTAGGGTAGTTAAGGGGATTGTAAAAAAGAAAACTAAAGCAAGCTTGCTTATTTTCATGCTATTATTTTTTTCTGATTAAAGTTAAGCCATCTCTAATGGTTAACATCACTTGTTCAGTATTTTGATCTGAAAGGACATACTCGTTGAAGGCCTGAATAGCCTTGGCACTTTTGCCTTTTATTGAATCCTCTAACACTTCTCCATGAAACAGTACATTGTCTACAATAATTATTCCTTTATCATTCAATAGGGGTAGTACCCTATTGTAGTATTCGATATAGCTAGTTTTATCTGCATCTATAAATATAAGGTCCCATTTTTTATCTAGGGTTGGAATAATTTCTTTAGCATCACCAATATGCATATGCAATTGTTTGGATCTAGGATTAATATCAAAAGCAGCTTGCGCTTTTTTTGCGTCTTCTTCTCTTAATTCAATAGTATGTAATTCTCCATTGTCGGCTAAACCCTCGGCTAAACATAAAGCGCTAAAACCAGAAAAACTTCCAATTTCTAAAATATGGGTGGGCGACAAGACTTTACTTATAAAGCATAAGAAGCCTCCTTGGGTCCAGCTACTTTGTAAATGACCATGTTCATGGGTCGACAAAGTGTCCTCAAATAAGCTTTTTAAATAGCTTGGAGTTGCATTTGAATAAGCTTGAGTATAGTCGTTCGCCAATGGGTTTATAAAATCCATAGAACAAAGGTCTAATTTTTTTCTGTATTTGGCCTTGAAATTACCCAAAGACCTATAAAGGTGAGTAGACCATTGATAATGAGTAGCTCTTGCCCAATTCTAAAGCTCCCGAATAAGAAGGGTTGTGCATAATCCAATAATAAACATAAAATAGGGGCTAGAAAACAAGGGATAAAGGACCATTTGTCCACTAGTTTTCTTTTAGTAAGTATGCCAAAAGCAAATAAACCTAATAATGGGCCATAGGTATAGGAGGCAATTTTTAAAAGTAAATCAATAATACTTTTATTGTCAATCCATTTAAACACTAATACAATTATTAAAAACAAGAAAGCAAAGCCTAAATGTACTCTTTGTCTAATTTTTTTCTTTTTAGCTTCATCCCAGTCTGCATTTCTTTGCATACCTAGTAAGTCAATACAGAAACTAGAAGTTAAGGCAGTAATAGCGCCGTCGGCAGAAGGAAATAAGGCAGATATCAATGCTAAAATAAAAATAATAGAAATATAGGGTGGCATATGGTAAAGCGCAATACTTGGAAATAAGTCATCACCGGTAGCCATAATATTATTTTGTGTAGCATATAAATTTAATAAGCCCCCTAAGAATAAAAACAAACTAATTACAATCAACATAGTGAAGCCAATGGTCACCATATTTTTTTGCGCATCTTTCAAAGTTTTTACTGAAATATTTTTCTGCATCATTTCTTGGTCTAAGCCTGTCATGGTAAGCGTAATAAAGGCGCCTCCTATAATTTGTTTTAAGAAAAAGGTTTTACTATTGACATCAGCGTTAAAAACAGTCGCAATACCTTTGGTCTGCATAGCCTGCAATGCATCTGTTACCGATAAATGTAAATTGCTTAAAATATAAACACTACAAATAATTAAACCCATTAACATACCCGATGTTTGTAGGGTGTCTGTCCAAACAATGGTTTTTACACCCCCTTCATAAGTGTATAATAAAATCATAATTAAAATAACAAGGGTAGTGGCCCAAAAAGGCACACCCAAACTATCTAAGATAAATACTTGTAAAATTTTTACCACTAAATACAGTCTGGCAGTGGCGCCTAGGGTTCTAGATAAAACAAAAAAGGAGGCTCCGGTTTTATAGGCATTAAAACCTAATCTTTGCTCAAGGTAATGATAAATAGAAGTAAGATTCAGTTTATAATAAATGGGTAATAAAACATAGGCGATAGTAAGGTATCCGATTAAATAACCAAGGGTAATTTGTAAATAATGGAAGGCGTCTTTACCAACAGCGCCTGGAACGCTTACAAAGGTAACACCGCTTAAAGAAGTGCCAATCATACCAAAGGCCACTAGCATCCAATTGCTATTTTTATTACCTATAAAAAAGGACATATTGTTACTATTCTTTCCAGCAATTTTTGCTACCCCTAACAAGATACCAAAGTAGATGATGATAAAAATAAAAAGTAAACTAGCGCTCATAGACAGGGTTTGAGTGGGCAAAGTAATAAGAATCCTTGAAATAATTAACTAAATTGCATCTATATTCAAGTTAAAAAATAGTTTTTATGAAAATCAAGTCCCTTACTGTTTTCTGCGGTTCAAAATCTGGGAAAAACATTGGTTTTTTGACAGCCGCAACTGCATTAGGCAATCTCTTAGCTCAAGAAAATATTGAATTAGTGTATGGGGGAGGGAATAAAGGTTTAATGGGGGCAGTTGCCAATGGATGTCTTGACCAAGGTGGAAAAGTAATTGGTATTATGCCCAAATTATTATTAGAATGGGAGGCGCAGCATACTGGACTAACTGAATTGATTATTACAGAGAATATGCATGATCGTAAAAAAATACTCTATGAAAAAGGAGATGCAGGTTTAGTGCTTCCTGGTGGAATGGGAACCTTAGATGAATTATTTGAAATGCTTACTTGGAACAATTTAAAAATACATAGTATGAAAGTATTCATACTCAATATTGATGGGTATTATGATTTCCTTATTCATCTTTTAGATAAAATGGATACAGAGGGCTTTATGTATGACAATTGGAAAGAAAGAATAATTGTTTGTACCTCTGTGGAGGCGCTTAAGATTCATCTTTCTTAAGTTTCTATTTTCTTAAGTTTCTACTAGCTTAGTTCACTATTTTTTAATCTGCTTTTTTCTTTTTCCTAAAAATAGGAAAACCTGCGCCTGCTCTAATGATGGGTTGTGTTCTCGCTTGACCAATTCTATAGGGAGATTGTTCTGCGTTTAATAAGTCTATCATTACAGAAAAATAAGACATGCCATCTGCATTATGTTTGCCATAACCAATACCACCTAATAAACTAGTGGCACCATAGCTTGTACTAGCCTTTACACCATTGCTATAATTATTGGCAGAAGTCCAGGTTCTATTGTATTCTGGTTGTATTTGAATAAAGAATTGTTCAACAGGCCAGACCCTTGCAAATACTCCTGCACCTAATTGAAAGTTTTTAATTTTTTCATTAGAACCAAGTGATACACTAAAAGAAGAATAATAAATATTAGCAATAATACCAGCGTCAATGTATTTATTATAGCTTTTTAGTAATTCAGGATTAAGACCTAATTGAAAAGAGTTACTTCCTCCACCTAGTAATAAACCCCCACCAAATAAAATGGGTTTTTCTTCTTCCAATACTTTTTGTGTTTGGATAATGTTTTGAGCTTGGGCTAAATGGCTAGTAAAAGCAAAACTTAGTATAAAAAGGGAAACAAGTAGTTTAAAAGATTTTTTCATAAGGAGAATAGCCCTCTTATTTTTTTACATCAAAAATTTTACCAGCATTTAAAATATTATTAGGATCAAATAATCTCTTAATACCTTTCATTAATTCCATCGTTACATTGTCAAACATAATGGGCATAAAAGATTTTTGGATAATACCAATGCCATGTTCTCCACTAATCGTACCTCCAAGAGATTTTATCAATTCGAAAATTTTGGCAAGGATGGTTTGTATCTCTTCATTTTCATAACTCTTTTTGTACTTAGGATGGTTAATTCTAATATGCAAGTTTCCATCTCCTGCATGACCATAAGAAACAACTTTGAATCCATTTTCAAGGGCCAATGCTCTGACACCTTTTATTAATTTGGGTAATTCAGCTCTGGGTACCACCGTATCTTCTTCAATGGTATAACCTGCTGCTACAGAAGCTTCACTTGCCTTTCTGCGTATTTTCCAAAGTTCATTTTTTTGTTGGGCATCATCTGCAAAATATAATTCACCCACTTCGAAATTTGACAATACTGCTGCAATGGCTTCCATGTCTTTCATCAATACATCTATATCATTACCATCTACTTCAATAATTAAATGCGCTTCTAAGCCTTCCGTAATAGGAATGGCTGTGCTTTCACATAATTTACTAGCTAATTTAATAGATTCAATTTCCATAAGCTCCATGGCACTTGGCGTAATACCTGCTCTAAATATGGCACTCACTGCTTCGCTTGCTTTTTCTACACTATTAAAAGGAGCAAGCATTAATAAATCAAATTTTGGATGTGGAATTAATCTTAAAACAATTTTAGTAACAATACCCAAGGTACCCTCACTACCTACTATTAACTGCGTTAAGTTATAGCCTGTTGCATTTTTCAACACATTGGAACCTGTCCATATAATTTCCCCAGTAGGTAAAACTATTTCTAAGTTTAAAACATAGTCCTTCACAACACCATATTTCACCGCCTTAGGCCCTCCAGAATTTTCAGAAATATTACCACCAATAAAACAGCTTCCTTTACTGGCAGGGTCGGGAGGATAGAATAAACCTTTTTCTTTGACTGTATTTTGTAAAACTTCAGTGATGACTCCAGGCTCGGTGGTGACTTGTAAATTTCTTTCATCAATTTCTAAAATGGAATTAAAACGTTCCATAGCAATAACCAAACCACCTAAATGAGGTAGGGCGCCACCTGTAAGTCCAGTGCCAGCTCCTCTGGGCGTTACTGGAATTAAATGTTGATTACAAAGTATTAATAGTTTTGAAATTTCTTCAGCAGTTCTTGGCTTTACTACCACTTGTGGTGCGTAATGTAATTTTTCTGTTTCATCACTGCCGTATTTAGCAAAGCTTTCTTCGTCTGTAAAAAAGTAAGTAGCCCCTACAATAGACTTTATTTCTTCTAATAGGGAAAGGGTAATATTATTCATACCAGTAAAATAATTTTTAAATGGGGTATTTAAAAAAGTCCATAAAGCATACCATCCACTTTGCTTATAATTTCGCCTAAATCTTCTTCCGATTCACCGAATTTATTTTTATCGCAGTCAATAATTAAAATAGGACCTTCTTTATAGCCATCCACCCATTTATTGTAGTACTCGTTCAATTTTTTTAAATAATCTAAACGAATGTTTTCTTCATATTCTCTACCTCTTTTTTGAATTTGAGAAACCAAGGTAGGTACAGAGGCTTTTAAGTAAATGAGTAGGTCTGGAGGTTGTACCATTGTTTTAATGGTGCTAAAAAATCCAAAATAGTTATCGAAATCCCTTTTACTCATTAGTCCCATCTCATGTAAGTTGGGTGCAAAAATATTTGCATCTTCATAAATGGTTCTATCTTGAATAATGGTTTCAGTTCCTCTTTGAATTTCTAAAATTTGGTTCAAGCGACCATGTAAAAAATAAATTTGAAGATTAAAACTCCAACGCGTCATGTCGTCATAAAAATCCATCAAATAAGGGTTGTGGTCTACGTCCTCAAATTGAGGTATCCAACGATAATGCTTGCTTAACATTTCAGTTAAGGTAGTTTTACCTGCTCCAATGTTTCCTGCAACTGCAACGTGTTTTGGTTTTTTAGCTTTTGCCATGGTCGTGAAAATACAAAATAGTTTAGTACTATCTAATCTTTGTTGATAATTAATTTGTCTTGTTTAATAATCCATCCCAACGGCCTTTCTTACAATGGACAAGGTATCAGTGGCGCTTGCTCTGGCTTTATCTGCCCCTTGTCTAATGATCTTTATAAGTAAGTCTTTATTATTTTGTAAATCAAGCGCCTGATTACGAATAGGTTGAATAAACCTAACCATATCCTCGGCCAATTGCTTTTTCATATCTCCGTATCTTATAATACAATTCCCCTCACTGCTATTATTGAAATCGTCTTCAAATTTTTTCACTGTATCGCTACTGCTCACTAATTTCATTAAGGTAAATAGGTTCTCAATATAATCTGGCTTCACTGAATTCGGAGTAAGGGGCCCTTGATCGGTTTTGGCTTTTTTAATTTTATTTCGAATGGCCTCGTCTTCGTCTGCTAAAAACAAAGTAGTGTTCTGATTTTCGCTTTTACTCATTTTGCCATTGCCATCAAGGCCTAATATTTTTACTAGTTCGCTATTGTAATTAAAGGCATAAGGTAAAGGAAAGGTTTCGCCGTATCTGTAATTAAAACGCTCTGCAAAATTACGGGCCATTTCTAAGTTTTGCTCTTGGTCTTTGCCCACAGGCACTTTCACCGCACGGTGTATTAATATATCAGCTGCTTGTAGTACAGGGTAGGTAAGTAGTCCTGCATTTACATTTTCGGGTTGCATGCGCACTTTGTCTTTAAAAGAAGTGGTCTTTTCTAATTCACCTTTATACGCCAACATATTTAAATACAAATACAATTCAGCAATTTCTGGAACATCGCTTTGTACATACAAAGACACTTTCTCTGGGTCTAATCCACAAGCAATATTTTCAGCCACTACCCTGAGTACACTTTCTTTCAAAGTTTTGGTATCGGGATGGGTGGTTAAGCTATGCCAGTTGGCTACGAAAAAATAACAGTTGTATTCGTCTTGCATACGAACATAATTACGCATAGCGCCAAAATAATTGCCTAGGTGCAAGAAGCCTGTAGGCCTAATTCCGCTTAATACAATTTCCTTTTTCATAGAACTGCGAAGATAATGAATCAGGAACCCATTTTTTGCCATCTTTTTGGGATATTTGTACATAATTTAAAAATATTTAGTTTGTCAACAGCTTCTCTTTTATCTAATCCCATTGAATACCTAAAAGGGGTGGGCCCTCTGAGGGCTGATATGCTTAAAAAAGAGCTGAGTTTATTCACTTTCAACGACCTACTGCATCATTTTCCGTTTAGGCATATCGATAAAACCAAGGTGAATACCATTGCCTCCATTACGCCCGACATGGATTTTATACAAATAAAAGGGGTCTTACAAGGCATTGATATTATTGGTGTAAAAAGGGCGAAACGCTTGGTGACTCAATTAAAGGATGAAACGGGCAGTATTGAACTGGCCTGGTTTCAAGGAATAACTTGGGTGCAAAAAAATATTGTAGAGGGCCAGGCTTACTTAGTATTTGGAAGGGTTAGTTTTTTTAATGGGAAGGCACAAATGGTGCATCCTGAAATTGAACCTTATGTGGCAAGTACCATGGCGCAAAAATCTTTATTAGAGCCCGTGTATTCTAGTACGGAGAAATTAAAGGCGCGCGGACTCAATGCCAAACAAATTGGCAAACTCACACAAACCTTGTTTCAACAAATAAGTGAAAGAGACGTACCCGAAAATTTACCCAAACATTTATTAGCAAATAGAATGGGCAGGTGGGAAGCATACAGACAAATACATTTCCCCCATTCGCAAGCACATTATAAAGAAGCGGTAGACCGATTAATTTTTGAAGAATTATTTATAGCACAAGTAAGATTGAATTTAATAAAAATAGATAGACATAAAAATAGCAAGGGACAATTATTTGAAAAAGTAGGCAACTATTTTAATACTTTTTATAATAAATATTTGCCTTTTGAATTAACGGGTGCACAAAAAAGAGTCATCAAAGAAATTAGACAAGATGTAGGCAAAGGTTATCAAATGAACAGACTCCTGCAAGGTGATGTAGGAAGTGGAAAAACCATGATTGCGTTACTTGCTATGTTAATTGCTGCTGATAACGGTTTTCAAAGTTGTTTAATGGCACCTACCGAAATTTTAGCCAGCCAGCACTATGAAAGTTTATCGGAATTATTAAAAGATATGCCCATTGAAATTGCTTTATTAAAGGGTAGCACAAAAATTGGAGAGCGTAGAAGAATATTAAAAGGATTATTAGAAGACGATATACATTTTGTAGTGGGTACACATGCTATTATTGAAGATATAGTACAGTTTAAGAATTTAGGCTTAGCAGTCATTGATGAGCAGCACCGTTTTGGCGTGGCGCAAAGAGCAAGGCTTTGGAAAAAATCAACTATTCCTCCGCATGTATTAGTCATGACGGCAACACCTATTCCAAGAACATTAGCCATGACAGCCTTTGGCGATTTAGATTACAGTGTAATGGATGAACTACCACCTGGCAGACAACCCATTAAAACAGTACACCGTTATGAAACTTCAAGAGCCAGTGTCATGGATTTTGTTAAAACAGAAATTATAAAAGGAAGACAGGCTTATTATGTATACCCCTTAATTGAAGAAAGTGAAAAATTAAGTTTTGAAGATTTGATGCAGGGTTATGAACAAGTGAAAAGTTTTTTCCCAGAACCTACTTATAAAATTAGCATGGTGCACGGAAGACAAAGCAGTGTAGAAAAGCAAACCAATATGCACCGCTTTAAAACGGGTGATACACAAATATTAGTGGGCACCACTGTTATTGAAGTAGGGGTGAATGTGCCCAATGCAAGTGTGATGGTGATAGAAAGTGCGGAAAAATTTGGCTTATCGCAATTGCATCAATTAAGAGGAAGGGTGGGAAGAGGAAAAGAACAGAGTTATTGTATTTTATTAAGTAGTGTGAAGGCGGGAAGAGAGGCGAAGGAAAGATTAAAAATAATGTGTGCTACCAACGATGGTTTTGTAATTGCTGAAAAAGATTTAGAATTGAGAGGCCCTGGAGATATTGATGGTACAAGACAAAGTGGTGCTTTGAATTTTAAATTGGCCAATATTATAAACGATAAAGTAGCCTTAGAAGAAGCAAGAATAGCTGCTTTCGAGCTATGTGAAAAGGATCCTACCCTTCAACTGCCTGAAAATGCAATGGTTAGGAGTTTTTTAATAAGTCAAAAAAGCAAAATTGGCTGGGGTAAGATCGCCTAAAGGATTCATTTTTTAATTAACTTGCCCTTATTAATTAATAAAGTTTTTATTATGAAATATACAGCCTTAGACTCCCAAATATTTATTCAAAATAGAAAGCGTTTTGTTTCCAAAATGCAAAAAAATAGTATTGCCATTTTTGTAAGTAACGACGAATATCCCTTAAATGGAGATGCCTTACATGACTTTAAACAAAATACAGAATTGTATTGGTTATCGGGTATTGAGCAAGAGGGTTCCATGGTTATTTTATTTCCCGACAACCCCGATCCAAAATTTAGAGAAGTACTAGTGCTAGTAAGACCACAGGAGTTAAAAGAAATTTGGGATGGCAAAAGATTAAGAGCCAATGAAGCCACCTCTATTTCTGGAATGAAAACAATTGTATGGGTAGATGTATTAGATGGTATGTTGCAACAGTGGATACATTTAGCCAACGCCATTTACTTAGACTCAAATGAAAACGATAGAAAAAATAATTTATTAAGAACCAGTGAATACCGTTTTATAGATGAAATGAAAGCAAGGTATCCACTACATAGTTTTTGCAGAGCTGCCACCATTATGAAAGAATTGCGTGCAGTGAAAACTAAAGAAGAAGTGCAAGTCATTCAAAAAGCCATTGATATTACTGAAGTGGCTTTTAGAAGGTTATTACAATTCATTCAGCCAGGTGTGAAGGAATATGAAATTGAAGCAGAGATATATCATTCTTTTTTATCTCAACGCGCCACAGGTGTTGCTTATCATAGTATTATTGCAAGTGGAGACAATGCAAGAACCCTACATTATATAAGTAATAACAATGTATGTAAGGACGGAGAATTAATACTGATGGATTTTGGTGCTGAGTATGGTGGCTACTGCGCCGACTTAACGAGAACCGTTCCTGTCAATGGCAAATTTACTAAAAGACAAAAACAAGTATACAATGCTTGTTTGCATTTGCATGATTATGCGAAGTCTATTTTAAAGCCAGGTATTAGCATTGTAAATTATACCGATAAAGTAGGAGAGGAAGCGACTAAGCAATTTTTAAAAATTGGTTTAATAAGTAAGTCGGATGTAAAAAATGAAGATGCAGATAACAGGGCCTATAGAAAATATTTATACCATGGCATATCACATCATTTAGGAATAGATGTGCATGACCTAGGTACTAGAACTGCTCCTATTACTGCAGGCATGGTATTTACGGTAGAGCCAGGTATTTATATCAAGGAAGAAAAAATGGGTGTGCGTATTGAAAATAATATTTGGATTACCAAAACAGGTCATCAGGATTTAATGAAAAATATACCTATTAAAGCTGATGAAATAGAAGCCTTGATGCGAAGAGTAAAAAGTGGTAAAAAATAAAAACGAAGATGAAAAAACAGATTCCTAATTTAATTACACTGCTTAATTTGTTTTTTGGCTGCCTAGCCATTCTGGTCACTTTTCAATCGGGCACCATGGCAACATTGGATGAAACAGGAGCAATGGTCATTGAAATTCCAGAGCAAATGTATTATGCGAGTATGTTTATAGGACTAGCAGCTGTAGTTGACTTTTTTGATGGTTTTGTAGCTCGTTTATTAAAAGTAAATTCTGAACTAGGTAAACAACTTGATTCACTTGCAGATATAGTAAGTTTTGGAGTAGCTCCTTCCTTTATTGTTTTTCAATTTTTAAGACTATCCCTTGCTACTGATATTAATGCCTTATCGCACACAAATATAATGATGGTGCCTGCCTTTATTATTGCTTTGGCAGGAGCCTACCGTTTAGCTAAATTTAATATCGATCCAGACCAAACTACTTATTTTAAAGGGGTGCCCATACCTATGATTGGACTATTAACGGCAGGCTTTCCACTAGTGTATTGGCAGTCTCAAACTACTATTTTCTCTAAATTATTACTGAACCCAACATTTTGGTATATCTATATAATACTAGTTTCTTATCTGATGGTGATGGATAGACCCATGTTAGCTTTGAAGAGTTTCAGCGGTAAGAAGAAATTAATACTACCCTTAGCCTTAGTGGCAGTAGAAACTATTATTTCTGCCTACTTTTTTAAATGGATGGCCATCCCATTTGGCTTTATTGGCTATTGCTTAGTATCTTTGTTTTACAGAAAAACAATCACTCAATAAAATTCGTATGACATTTCAAGTTCAAATTAAAGTAATGCCTTTGAAAGATTTATTAGATCCTCAGGGAAAGGCAGTTTTAGGAGGCCTACATAATTTAGGTATGACAGGTGTACAAGATGTAAGAGTAGGAAAGCATATTACATTACAAATTGAAGCAGCCAACGAAGCGGCAGCCAAAGAAATTGCTGAAAAGGCTAGTAAGCAATTATTAGCCAATGCAGTAATGGAATATTTTGAGATTGAATTTGTGAAGTCTTAGATTCTTTTAATTAATTTTTAATTAATTTTTTAATTATTTCCATGTTATATATTGTTCCTACACCTATTGGAAATTTAAAGGATTTTACCTTCAGGGCCATTGAAGTATTATTAGAAGTAGATTTTATTTTATGTGAAGACACACGTACTTCATCTAAGTTATTACAGCATTATAAAATTCATAAGCCACTAACGCCTTATCATCAACATAATGAGCATAAGGTGGTGGATCATTTAGTTCAACAATTACAAGCCGGAAAAAATATTGCCTTAATTACCGATGCTGGAACACCCGGTATTTCCGACCCAGCCTTTTTATTAGTGCGTGCTTGTAAGGCAGCTGGAGTTTCTATAACAAGTTTGCCCGGTGCTACTGCCTTTGTCCCAGCATTAGTGAATAGTGGTTTACCTGCTACTCGTTTTATATTCGAAGGTTTTATTCCTTTAAAAAAAGGCAGAAAAACTTTAATGGAATCCTTGGCGAACGAAGAGCGGACCATGATATTTTATGAAAGCCCCATGCGCTTGGTTAAAACATTAGAATTATTTGCCACTCATTTTGGGGCCGATAGGCAGGCTTCTGTAAGTAGAGAACTTACCAAAATTTACGAAGAAAACATTTCGGACTCTTTAGCCAACTTAATTACCCATTTCTCTTCCAA
>JBAXWU010000024.1:0-19364 GCA_037128235.1 Chitinophagia bacterium
TGAGTTTAAAAAGAAAGAAACATATTTCTGCGTTAAAATTTGATTCAAACCAGTTGCTGCATCTGAAGAATAAGCAATATTAGTTAAGAAAGTATTTACATCCAAAGAAGCTGTACCTAAGTTAGACTTTGTACCGTCATTGTTATTTACAGTAATGGTTCCACCTTGTTTAATACCATACCAGTCTAAAGAAGCTTGCACACCCTTAGTGTACCAAGTTGAAGCAGTTTGAGTAGTAACCCATCCTCTGTTTACAGCTTCTGCAATATTGAAACATAATTCGCTATAACCAACTAAAATATAAGGCTCAGATATAGTACCGCCAATGTTTAATGGAGTCATGTATCTGTTATAGTTTAAACCGGCAAGTGGCGTATTGTTTGTAAAAGGATATTTCATTAGAGAAATAGATGAGTCTTGTACTTGACCTACATAGTTGGAGAAACTACCCACTGGATTTGCAGCGTCAATACTTAAAATACCTGGAGATAATAAAGCGATTACTCTAGGGTCTTTATTAGGTGCAGTAGCATCGATCCAAGTTTTAGAAATATTAATACAATTATTGTACTGAGCATAACCATATCTCTGAGGAGGATATTGGTTATAAGCTGAGTTAAATTTGTATACCATATTATCGCTATTAGAAGTCATAACCGGATACTGTGTTGGGTTACCAATAATAGCAGCAAATTGAGACTTAATGTTTAAATCGGCATTGTCTTCTGCTCTTTTACTTAAAGAAATTAATACTCTTAATTTATAAGAGTTAATAACTTTTTGCCATTGTAAATAAGATAAACCAAATACATCACCAGCATCTACTTTAGTATTTGCATTGGCAGTAGAAATTAATGACCCAAAAATGATATTTGCAGAATCTAATAAAGCTAATGACTGCTTGTAAACATCGTGTTGAGAATCGTACTTAGGAGTCAAGTTATTGATATCGTTAGCTTGTGACATAGGAATATCTCCTACTCTTTGCGTTAACCAAATATAGGAGTAAGCTTTGAAGAACTTACTTAAACCAAAGTATACATTGGTTTTATTCTTGAATTGATTCAATGCTTGCTCTTCCATTTTTACACAATACTTAATATTGTCATAAGTGGTGCTTGATGTTGACCAGTTATAAGAGTTGTTACCATAATAATAGGTATAATTCGAAACTGTATACTGGTTCCACTTTGAAACGTTTGAAACAATTGGATCTTCCTCTTTCATTAAATTCGCTGTTATGTGATTTAACAATAGAGAAGAGGGAATAGTAGAGCTTTCTGCAGCTACATTCGGATTGGATAATAAATCTCCTTTTTGACAACCTGTGATACCAAAGCTTATAGCTACTAAGCCTAAGATGATATTGCTAATTTTGATTTTCATATAATTACTTTTATACATGGTTAATTTTAGAAGTTAAGATTAATATTGAATCCAAATCTTCTTGCAGTTGCAGACTGTAATGGCCCTCCTGTTTGTAAAGACCTATCTGAATCATTGAATCCTGCAGCAAACTGATCTAAGTCTTGGTCCTTTCTTTCTGAGAAATACAATAAGTTTCTACCTATTAAAGAGAAAGTAGCCCCTTTGATGAATTTCATTTTAGCTAATGCGTTAGCTGGTAAAGAATAAGCAATACTCACTTCACGTAATTTTACAAATGAACGAGAAGTCATCCAATACTCGTCTACTCCACCAAAACCAGAACCGCCAGCAACTGTTTGCACTTTAGCAGCCACATCATTGGGTGCAAATGTTAATTCAGATAAGTTAGTGATGGCACCACCAGCATACTTCGGTGTTCCAGAAACTATTTTTACACCTTCTCCAATATATTTAGGAACGATAGCAGTTGTACCATTATTTGTTGACTGCCATTCTGCTAAACGAGCAGCACCAATTAAACCTGTAGCAGCTTCTAAAGCAGTACCGCCATTCATACCATCATGGTAAATTCCATCATAAATAGAACCACCAATTCTTCCGTCCACTTGGAAACCAAGGCTTATATTTTTGTATGAAAATTTATTAGTAAGTCCAAAAGTGTAATCAGGATTTGCAAAACCTAAAAACTTTTTATTTGTAACATCTGTAGGTGCTCTTAAAGGAGTACCGCCAGACCAAATAATATTGTTTGAACCATCACGTACAAAACCAGAACTATAAATGGCATCTAAACGATCACCCACTTTGAAAATATGGTTGTTCAAAGTTAAACCTGTTTCAGTACCATAAATGGCATCCAAGGTTTCTTTATAAGTAGCATAGGTTGCATTAATATCCCAGTTGAAATTAGCTGATTTGATAGGTGTACCAGATAAAGTAATTTCAAAACCTACTTTCTTAGAAGTAATACCATTTACGTTTTGTGAGCTATATCCTGTTGAAGAAGCTACTGGTAAAGCGTAAATTTGAGGTCCGTTAAAGCTGGTGAAATAAGTGAAATCAAAACCTAATCTGTTTTTAGCAAATTTTACATCAACACCACCTTCATAAGAAGTACGATTAAATGGTTTTAATGCACCGTTTGCAATGGTGTTTGAAAAACCTACTGAAGGTGTTCCATTATAATAAGATTGGAATGAATAAGAATTTTGGTTAGTATAAGAAGGTCCGTCATAAGAACCATACAAATCTGAACCATAGCCTAATAAGCCACCATTGGTACTATTACCCGTAATAGCAGTAAATGCAGAAGGAATGGTAGACTGTGTTAGACCACCTTTTACGTCTGCATAAGAAGCACGAACTTTAGCAAAAGAAATAAATGAAGGTAAATTCATGTAATCTTTTAAAGCAGAGCTTAATGAAACTGAAGGATAGTAGAAAGTATTGTTTCCATCAGGTAAAGTAGATAATTGATCCACACGACCTGTATGAGATAAAGTAGCATACTTACTTAAAGCTAAATCGATAGAATAGAAAGCACTATACACTTGCATTCTTGAATTCCATGTATAAGATAATGCAGCATCCTTAGAATTTGACAATACATATAAGTTAGGAACCGCTAAAGCCTTTGTAGTACCCCAGAATGAATTGTAAGAGAAGGATCTTTCAGAAACACCCGCTAATGCAGAAATTCCAATTTTGCCTACTTTTTTCTCAAAGTTCGCAGTTAAGTCTGTGTTGTTTTCAGTTAATCTTCTGCTATCCTCATGATAGTCACCATACCATCCAAAAACGAACCATGGAGTGTAGGTATTTAAGTTAGCACCGGCTGGAACTTGTTCAGTTCTTAATTGGCTCCAGGTTGAAAGTTGAGAACGTAAGTTTAAAGTTAAATCGTTGTTTACTTTATAAGAAGCTTTGATATAACCATTAATGTCGGTTTTGTCGTGAGAGCGTAACCATTTTTTAGCCATAAACCAAGCACTGTTTTCACGACCATATTCTTGAGCATAAGGAAATAAGTTTTGAACCCCTTGTGGGCCTTTGTAAATATCTTCTAAATCTCTAACATCGTAATCGGCAGCACCATATACTTTAAACATATAAATGTAAGAGTTAGGTCCGTAGTTTACGTCTGGAATATTAGGTGAGTATTGTTTGTTCAAATTCATACTCGCTTCTAATCTTAATTTATTCGAAATATTATAACCACCATTTACAGCTAAAGTATAAGAACTTAATTTTGTATTGGGAGCCATACCTTTTTGGTCCATATTTGAAATAGAAATTCTCACATCTGATTTTTCAGTGGCAGCAGACATTGAAATATTATTGTTATTAATAATACCTGTTTGCATGAAATTTTCAAAGTTGTTAGCTCCTTTTGCAGTCCATGGTGTTGCAGTTCTAATACCCGTTACGATATCATAAGGGCTATTATATTGTTTGATATTTTGACCTTCAAAACGAGGGCCCCATTCTGGTAAACGTTGTTTGTTATCGTATAATTGATCACCATAGCTATAAATGTAGTTTGTACCACGTCCATACTCAGCCTGAGATTGTGGAAGTGCTAAAAAACCACTTTCAGACATCGTACTAGAGTTAAAATCTACCTGCCATCCTTTTTTATCTTTAGAACCTCTTTTAGTAGTAATTACAATGGCACCATTTAAACCTCTGAATCCGTAAAGAGCAGAAGCGTTGGTACCTTTTAAAACAGTATATGTTTCAATATCATCTGGACTTATGTTCCAAGTATCTGTATTGATTGGCACACCATCTACCACAAATAATAAGTCTTTAGAACCACGTAAAACTAATTCTGGACGACCTAACATTTCGGCACTTGCACCTACTGTCAAACCAGCTACCTTACCCACCAATGAGTTGATTGGGTTAGCGTCTCTTGCTTTGATTAAATCGCTTCCTTTTAGTTCTTGAATAGAATATCCAATTCTTTTAGTTTCTCTTTTGATACCGTAAGCTGTCACTACCACATCTGTTAAAGCTTTTGTATCTTCTTGTAATGATAAGAAGAAAGTAGCTTCATTACGTAAAGTGTAAGTTTGCGCTAAGAAACCTAATGAAGAGACTTCTACAGTTTTATCTGTTGAGGAAATAGTAATCTTGAAATTTCCTTCATTGTCTGTTTGAGTTGTCTTTTTTGAAGGCATTGCTCTTAATACTGCGCCAGAAATACCCAAACCAGTGGTGGTTTGTATTTTACCTGTTATAGTTTTAGTGTCTTGAGCATAGACATTGGAAATAAAGAAAGTTAATAGCATCAACCCTACTAACATTTTCTTGAAAAATACTTGCATATGTTAAATTTTGCACAATATTAAAGTGTATAATAATTATAAAATAATATTTATAGTATTTTTTAATAAAGTTAATATTGGGGTAATATTGACTTTATAATTTCATAATAATAGAAAATAAAAACAAGATGAAAATTAGAAAAGTAGAAGAAAATGATATGTTAACTGTATATGAACAAGTTTGTTTATTAGAAGATTTTTTATTCAATATCAATGCATTTGAAAAAATATTTAATCATAATATGAAAGATGAAAATGTATTGTATTACCTAGCGGAAAGCCATGAAGGTATGGCTTTAGGCTTTATAAGCTGTCATATACAGAATTTATTACATCACAATGGCAAAGTGGCAGAAATTCAAGAGCTTTTTGTTAGACAAGAAAATAGAGCAGAAGGGGTTGGGCAAGCATTAGTAAAATTTGTAGAGCAAGAGCTATTAGTATTAAATTGCAGTTCTTTTGAAGTAACAGCGCAAAATAAAAGATTACAAACACATGATTTTTATAAAAAAATGGGTTTTGACCAAACACATTTAAAATATACTAAAGCCATAACATGAAAAAAAATAAACTCATTGCATTAATATTCACTTCAGTTTTTACTATTGTATTTTTTAAAGCTGGATTTAGCCAAACTTACACAGTTTCTAATGCCCATTCTCATAACGATTATGAAAACCCCATACCCTTTTTTACAGCCTACGGACAAGGGTTTGGTTCTATAGAGGCCGATATATTTTACTACCATGATAGTTTATTTGTGGGTCATACTTTTGCCGATATTCAAAAAAAAAGAACCCTTCAAGACTGGTACCTCAACCCCATAAAAAATAAAGTAGAAGCCAACCATGGTTTTCCCTATGCTGACACAAGCCTGCCCTTGCAATTACTTATAGATATTAAGACCGACCCCTACAGAACCCTAAATAAATTAATTGAGGTAGTTAATACTTATACGTCTATTATAAGTGCAAGTAAAATTAAAATAGTTATTACAGGCAATAGGCCCAAGCCCAATGAATTTGAAACTTATCCAAGCTATATTTATTTTGATGGGGACCTTGATAAAAACTATACAAATAATGAACTAGCCAAGATTGGTTTATTCAGTGCCGATTTTACAAGTTACTCCAAATGGAATGGAAAGGGTATTATGGTAAAGGCAGATCATGAAAAAATGGATTCTATCATTAGCAGCACCCATCAAAAAGGGAAAAAAATTAGATTCTGGGCCAGCCCAGACTATTTAAACTCCTGGCAACAGTTTATTAAAATGCAGATAGACTATATTAATACAGACCATATAGAAGCATTAGGTAATTTTTTAAAAAATTGGGGAAATACCCATGTGACGCTTACCAAAAAACAAGAAACATATTTACCCAAATTTATAAACGACGGTGTAGACCAACCAGTAACTAAAATTATTTTATTAATAGGTGATGGATGCAGTTTACCTCAATGGTATGCTGGTTATACGGCGAATGGAGGCGCACTTACTACTTTTAATTTAAAACATATTGGCTTATCTAAAACAAGCTCTGCTGATAATTATGTAACCGATTCTGCACCAGGCGCTAGTTCAATTGCCACTGGTGAAAAAATGGAGAATAGACATTTAGGAATAAGTCCGGCTGGTCAAAAATTAAATTTATTAACTAATTATTTAGTAGATAAAAACTTTAGTATTGGCATTGCAAGCAGTGGAGATTTATCTGATGCAACACCTGCTGCCTTTTATGCGCATATACAAGATAGAGATAGCTCTATTGAAATAATTCAACAACTAAAAAATTCAAATGTTCAAATTTTAGCAGGGGCAGGCAATGATAAAATAAATAAAATAAGCATACTTCAAAAAAAGCAAAATACTGTTTTAAACAACCAAATTTTAGACAGCTTACTACCTAATTATAATATTACAAATTCTATAAATGCCTTGAACCAACCTAGTCTTAATAAAACATTGGTAATTGACCAGGTAGCAGGCTTATCGATGCAAGAAGGAAGAGGACCTTGGTTGAGTACCGCATTTCAAAATATGACGAAGTCGCTTGAATTAAATAAAAGCAAGCAATTTTTTATGATGATAGAAGCTGCACAGATTGATTACGGAGGCCATGCTAACAATATTGAATATGTAGTGAGAGAACTAATTGATTTTGATAAATTAATTGGAAAAGCAATTCAATATGCAGATGAAAACAAAGGCACACTTGTTATTATTACTGGCGACCATGAAACTGGAGGACTAACACTTCACGATGGAGATTATAAAAACCAAAGCCTAAGTACTCAATTTGCCACCAACGATCATACCGGTATTCCAGTGCCAGTATTTAGTTACGGTTACCGTTCTTATTTATTTGACGGGGTTTATGAAAATACTGCCTTATTTAATAAGATAAAAACTGCCATAAGTAAGGAGAAAGTAAAAAAAGAAGAGTAATAAAAATTTAAAAAATATATTTATGAAAAAAAAGCATTTATTATTGTTCCTTTTTTTAAGTATTCATTTTTTAGCAAAAGCTCAAAAGCCAAATGAATACCCTAAGGTAGCTGCCTATTTTAGTATCAACCATCCAATTGTTACACTTTCTTCAAATTTACCAGCCTATAATTTCGATCATTCCTATACGGTAGGTTTTCCTATTGGTATTAACTTATTAAAGTCGGACAAACTAGCCTATAGTATTGAAATTGTGCCTACATTAAATTCAAATAATGGAATTACAAGAACCAGTAATTTATCTATTCAACCAGGTTTAATTTTCAGATACCCAAAAGGGTTTAATTTTCTAACCAGATTAGCTTTTGAAACAGGTGGCCGTTATGGGACTAACTTTGTTTTTAATAAAGTATTTTATAAAACTAAAATGAATAGTTATTGGGTATCAGTTCCAATTCCAGCTAGGTTTGGAAACAATGTACCAGCCTCTATTGGCTTGGGCTTGCAATTTGGAGTTAGTTTCTAATGTGAATTAATTCTTTGGAACTACTGGCCCCGTGCGCATTGCTTTTACTTGAACTGGCCACTGTACTGGTTGTCCAGTAAGTTTATTAGTTCCTATATCTGCTTTGTCTCTTGGGAAAGTCTCATTGTCTTCACAAGCCATGTACACCATAATAGCTGTTAGAATGGCATTATTTTTTAAATCATCAAATATTATTTTGTCATAAGTATCTCTATTTGTATGCCAGGTATAATTAAAATAAGACCAGTTTAAAGAACTTAAAGAAAAACCAGGGGCACCCACCGCTACAAAAGAAGCAAAGTCACTACCTCCACCACCTGGAGCTCCCGGAAATGTAGTTTTTATGGAATCCTTTATATAACTAGGCGCTGCAGCCAACCATCTTGTTAAAAATTCACCAGCATGTTCATAGCCTTGACCAGAAATATTTACGACTCTTCCTGTTCCATTGTCCTGATTAAACAATGCTTGTAGTTTACTTACAATTTCAGGATGATCTTCCACAAAGGCTCTTGAGCCATTCAAGCCTTGTTCTTCACTTCCCCAATGTCCTACTAGAATGGTACGTTTAGGATTTGGATAGACTAATTTTAAAATACGCATGGCCTCCATCATTGTTAGTGTACCTGTTCCATTATCAGTAGCACCCTGACCAGCATCCCAAGAATCAAAATGTGCAGATAACATTACATATTCGTCGGGCTTTTCTGTTCCTTTAATTTCTGCAATAGTATTGAATGAAGGAACCATTCCTAAATCTTTTGAACCTGTTTCAATACTAATAATTGGATTATCACCAGACTCCACTAGACGGTACAAGGTTCCATAGTCTTCCAAGGCAATATCAACTGTTGGAATTTTGGAAGTATAGGCACTAAAAATTTTATCAACCCCAAAACCACTTGACCAATTATTAGTTAATACCCCTACTGCTCCCGCTTTTTCTAAAATAATAGGAAGCATTCTTGAAGAATACCCTGTTTTGCTTAAGCGTTTACGCCAAGCATCGGTTTGTTCGCTGCGTTCTTTTTTTAATTTTTCAAAGGACTCTTTTGTGGCAAATTGCTGCCAGTTATCGTCAGGTCTTCCTGTAGGTTGATTCATTGAAATCATTACAAATTTTCCCTTAACATTTGGAAGCCAGTTTTGAAACGCAAGTGAGTCCGAAACTTCTGGAATAATAATTATTTCAGCCTTAACAGCCTTTCCTTTAGTAGAAGGGCTCCAAGACAATTGAGTGCCTTCTAAACTTTTTACTCTTGGAGAAAGCATATCTATATGTGTAATACCACGCTCCCAACCTTTCCACTCACCCCAATTTTCATTACGCGCACTAATACCCCAGCCTGTATATTTATCCACTGCCCAATCGTTGGCTTTTTGCATTTGTGGTGTACCCACTAATCTTGGCCCAATTTTATCAAATAATTCATGCGCCAAAGTTTGAACTTGTGAATGATTATTTTCTTCTTGAACAATTTTCTCCACTACTGTTTGTGCAGATAAAATGTTCACCGAAAAAATAAGGACAACCGAAAGTAGCTTTGATATACTTCCTGTATAATGAAAGCCGCGTATTTGATGATTTTTCATATACTTGAATATAAGCAAAATTTTCATGCAAAAAAGCGCTGCCTAAAAAAAGGCAACTTCTATTATTATAACTAATTGATTTACTATTGATTATTTTTAAAAAAGTATAGAAACTTTAATTACATCTTCACAATAGCCTTCATAAATGTTTTATCTATATTTTGTAAGCGAAGATAATAAACACCAGTAGATAAGCCTGTACCATATAAATTATAACTATTGGTTCCCGCAAAACTATAAGTGGCTTCCACCAAAATTTGAATTACCGTTCCTTCTCCATTTAACAATTGAAGCGAAGTATTACCACCACTGGTTTTAAATTCAATCTTAGTCATATTCGTAAAAGGGTTCGGATAATTATAAATAAGTGCCTCTTTGGCAAATACCGAATTTTTATCCTTAATACCGCAAACACTTGCGTTAATTAATGGGATGGTTGGAAACTGCTTTAATAAAATTTCAATTTCGGCTGTTGCTGAAACACAGAACCAATTTTGTAAAATGGTATTATATACAGATCTAAAATCGAATTGGTAAGGGATATTATCGTTGCTAGTGGCGGAAGCAGGTATAGCTGGATTATCGCCAAACACGCCTCCCCTTACATTTTTTCCAAATAAAAACAAAGGAGCAGCAGATCCATGATCGGTTCCTCCACTTGCATTTGATTTTATTCTTCTTCCAAATTCAGAATAGGTCATTCCTATAACACGGTCTTCAATTTCTAAACCAGTCATGTCTGATTGAAATGCAGCAATAGAATCGGAAAGTACTTTTAATAAATTAGCATGCGTACCTGTGGTGGTATCGGTTGTTACAACTTGTCCCGCGTGCGTATCAAAGCCTCCATAATTAACCATGTACACTTTGGTTTGTAAGCCCCCTTTAATTAATCTAGCCACAATTTTTAGTTGAGCGGCTAAACTATTATTTGGATAAGCTACTTGTTGCGTTACGCTATCGGAGGCTTTTTTAATTCTTACAGTGTATTGGTTGGTTTGTTTGGCAATACTTCTTATAAAACTAAGTTCATAACCCGCATTGGTATTTGCAGCCGTAGCATCGGTACCTTCAATTAAATTATAAAAAGAACTTGGATCTGAAATGCTCAATGCCATATTTACAGCAGGACCTTGACAAGTAAGTGTTGATAGAGAACCTATTTGAATGGCAATGGGATCTGGGTTGGTGTTATTGGGATAAGCATCGGGATAATCGGGGTAATTATAATTTAAAAAACGACCTGCCCAACCCGTATTTAAATATTGATCGCTATCGGATCCAGACATCCATATATCGGTAGCTCTAAAATGTGAAAAACTGGGCTGAGGATAGCCAACCGATTGCACAATATTCAATTTCCCATCTGTAAACATATTTTGAAAGGCTGTCATAGAAGGATGAATACCTGTAGCATTATTACCCATTAATTTTAAGACCTTAGTTTCCGGTAAGGCGATATTGGTTCTAGCATTATTATAATTAGCATAATTACTTAATGGTATAACGGTATTTAATCCATCATTGCCACCACTTAATTGAACAATAACAAGTACTTTGTCTGTATTTGATGTTGCAAGAAGGGCTGTATTTAGTAAAGGATGGTCCTGTAATATATGTATAGGATTACCACTAATCACAGTAGGGGCCACTAAGGCTAAACTATTTCTTATAAATTTTCTCCTTTCCATTTTATTGTAATTGATAGTCTGGCAAATTCATAATATATTTTAATAGGGACTTAAGCCTTGTGTTAACCGTATTAAAATTGATAGTAGTTGGACTCGAATTGTAATTATTCCATGCTTCAGTCCAATAATAATCGGTGGTTTGACCCGATAATAAAATTTGTGTTTTTAAACTAGCTTTTAAGCTAGCCGCTATTTCTGTAGACACTAAAAATGAAAATAGACTTTCAATAAGTACATTTGGATCTGAAGGAGTTGGGCAAACATTTTTAGCAAACTGAATAGTATTTACAATTATTTTTTTTCCATTTCTAGTATAGCCCGTTTCTATCATTAAATCGGTAAACTTATTACGCTTAGGTAAGGTATCTGCATTAATCCAAAGTTCGTTGTATTCAGGTGCTTGATAATAAGCAGGCCAGCCGGATACATTGGGTGGATCAACCGGGTTCTGCCCCATACTAATGACTTGATTCACCATATAATTGTATAAATAATAGGAATCGGCGTAATCCGTAACTGCATCTGGAAATGTTATTTCATATTGCCTTAAAAATGCAAGCACATGGTCGATGGGGCTTTTTATCTGACAGCCAATATACAAAGCATCATAAAAGTGTTCGCTAGACAGAAGCGTTTTCAATACTGGTTTTATCTCAAAATTATTTGCAATAAATATATTACTCAGTGGCGTTATTATATTATTCTCAATAGTATCGTCGATATAATAATAAACAAAATATTTATATAGTTTACGACAAATATATTTTGCCATTTCTGACTTTTGAAAAATCATGGTCAATAACTCATCTGTTTCCAAAGCGCCATTGGCATTGGCTTTCCCAGTTATAATAGTACCTTTATAAAAAGTAGAAAACGTTTTGTTAGTAGTATCGTGTCTGGTGCTATCAAAAACTGAATTAAAATTGGCATCTATCTTCCATCCAGTTAAAACTTTTGCTGCATTTTTAACATCCTCTTCCATATATTTAGCACCCCCCTCTTTACCTACTGTAAATAATTCTTGCAGCTCTCTTCCGTAGTTTTCGTCTGGTGCTGTTTTAGTACTTACATAGCCATTTAAATACCTAAGCATTCCTGCATCTGTGGTGACCAAACGCACCATTTGTTTAAAATTACCTACACAATTATTTCTAAAAATTTGGTGGTGATTGTAAATCATTGAACCATACACTATGGTATCCGCTTCTGTACCAAAATGGTTACTCCAAAATAGGCTTAACTTTTCACCAATATTTCTTTCCTGTCTTACCCAAACATTAATAAGCCATTTCTTATAACTATTTCGACGATAACTATTAATAGTGCCATCGGTAGTTATATCATTTATCCATGTTTTACCCGATGGTACATTAGGATCGGTGAATGTTGTTGAGTTATAATCATTTAATGGAGCTGGTAAAGCGCTGGATTGAACATTCAATAATTCATCAATGCTTACCGTTAAACCCTTCGATTTAAAATATTCAATATCTGAAGGCTTGGCACCAAATAGGGTACGATTAAGCAAATGCTTTGCTTGCAAGGACATCCAATTGCCTTTATAAGTATTTAAACCTAATGCACTTGTTTTGGGGGCAAGAGACATATAAACTAATATTTAAGGGTATATACTTTTAATATTTAAGGATATATACTTTTTTAATAATTGGATACCGCATTGGATGGTAACTGTTAATTTAAAATTATGAAAATCTTAGAATATTTCATGGGTTTGATTGTTAAATTTTAATTTTTTTTAGCCTCAAAAATGAAATATGCCAGCCCCTATTAATCTGGCTTCAACTTAATCTTTGTAAATATTTGTAGATGAGGAAGTGCTAGCACAGACAAGCTAATAAATAGCAGTGTAAAAATGCCGGAAGCATCCTTGCTATTGAGTGTTAAGAAGGTTATATAAACAAACCCAAACCAGGCCATAATGGAGAAGGGTGCGGCTTTCACCAGTAAGTTCTTCCACCCAAGAAAATCATTGGGCATATCAAAAGTGATTCTTATTTTATCGAATGATAATATAGAGTGCCAGAATCCAAAATAAAAGGCAAAACAAAGCCAAAGAGGCATGTAAAAGGCAAAAATAAGTAATGTACTTTGTTGTAAAAGCGAATAATAATAATACTTATTCTTTGGAAAAAAATAGGCTTTGAAAAAGAATAAAATAATATAAACAACAAGCAAACCTATTAGAGTAATAGGGAAAATTGTATGCGCTAAACGAGTCCATTGACTTTCACTAAACACCGAGCGCTCCATGCGCATAAAAATTTGTAAAGCAAAACTAATATTTTTAGATAATAATAATAAAATCCAAAGTAACCCAATGACTGAATAGGCTAATTTTTGAACTGCATTTTCTGTTTTGCCCAGCCAATCCATTTCTCCGAAATGATAAGCAGTAATAAGTATAAAAATGATTAAAGCCACAATGGGGGCAAAATACCAAACCAAGGCATAGCCAATAATATTGGCAATATACTTTAATAAAAATATTTTTTGATTACTTTCTGACTTATGTAAATGTTGGTCAATGTATAAGTCTAGGGCACCGTGAGGTACGCCAAAAAGTATAAGTACAAGAATTAAAAAGGAAATTTGAGTGCTGTTATTTAAAACAAAAACGGAATTAATCAGGAATAAAAGAAAGGCAAATAATAGTAGGTAAAGGCGAAGTTTTATTTGCATGGCTGTAAATTAAATAAAAAAAGGGGCAAGTAACCAACTTGCCCCTTATAAGTTATTATAATATATTAAGCAGCTTTTCTACTTAAGCTATAAATAACCAAACCAAAACCGATTTTATTGACAGCGTCTCCAATATTGTAGATAACGTTCATATCAATTCCAATGTTTTTGAAACCAGCATACCATTGTCCATCAGCTGTTCCGATTAAATATCCTAGAGGATAGATAGCCCAACCAACTAATACGAACCAACCTAATGCTGCATTCGCAGATGCTACTGCAGTACCAGCTGAAGTTGCTAATTTCTTAACATCTCCTAACCATACTTCATATACAATGTAGAAGTAAGCGGCAGCACTTAAAGTTCCCCATAATGTAGCTTGAGCTGGGGCAACTGCTTCACCCCAATAACCTGTAACTAACATTACAACAGAAGCTAAAATCATTTTCCATAATAAACCAATAGTTCCACCTGCTTTCTTTGTGATTAAATAGAATTCAACACACATTAAAGGCACAGTTAATAACCAGTCTACATAACGGAAAAAGGTTGGACTTTCATGCGTCTCTAAAAAATATCCACGCATGTAGTAGTAGTGAACAGCGGCAATAAAAGTGATTAACCCTGATACAAGTACCGAGGTTCTCCATTCTTTACTAGTGTTGTTCAATTCTAAAAAGAAAAATACCGCTGCGGCCATCATAGCCATTGTGCCAATGAAGAACGTGAAAGACACATAGTCTGTCTTTGCGATCGCCATTGAAGCATCAAGAAGAAACAAATTCATATGTTTGAGTTTTGGTGAACAATTTAATTCACAACAATAGGCATTGCTTAGGGCTATTTTTAAGTGTATGAATACCTATAAAAACAAAATTAAAGCAACTCAATCGTTGATGATACAAGTTATAAAAGATTTTATGGTTAGTTAAAAAAAAATGTTAAAAAAATATAAAAAAAATACATTAGAATAAATTTGTTTAAAGAAAACCATTAAAAATTTAATAAAAAATAAACAAAATTGGATTCTTTTCACCTATAAATTGGGTTTAGCTTCGAATTTATCTGAAAAAATTAAGGTAACTTTCTAAGTTTTTGAAGCTATATGAATATGATCAACAATAGACCCAATATCTTACCTCAAGATGGTATTGCATTATACTACGAGAAAATCATAGCGGATGAACAAATCGAACCATTATATAATGCACTGTTAAATAATATACAATGGGAGAATGAAAGGGTGGTTATGTTTGGTAAAGAAATTATTACAAAACGAAAAGTGGCCCTATATAGTGACCCTTCCATTGCCTACCGGTATGCTAGCAAAACTAAGATTGGCTTGCCTTGGATAGATACCCTTTTTGAAATTAAAAACATTACTGAATCTGTTACTAAAGAATCTTACAATGCTTGTTTGTTAAATTTATACCATAACGGAGAAGAATCTATGGGATGGCATAGTGATAATGAAAAAGAGATTATAACCGGTAGCTCTATAGCTTCTTTAAGCCTTGGCGCAAACAGAAAGTTCTCCTTTAAACATAAAGAAACTAAAGAAACAATATCTATTGAACTTGAAAATGGATCGCTACTAGAAATGAAGGGAACTATTCAATCCCGCTGGTGGCACGCACTTCCTAAATCAAAGAAAGTGACAGCCGCAAGAATAAATTTAACTTTTAGACAAATGCATACCCAAAAATAGAAGGCATGAAAAATAGTAATAATAAAACAGTTAAAAAAAGCGACTTACCTTCTAAGGAATGTCTTTATTGCAAGCGCCCATTTACTTGGCGTAAAAAATGGGCCTTAAACTGGGAACAAGTTTTGTATTGTAGTGATGCTTGTAAAAAGAAGAAGTTTACGCCTTAGAAAAATTGCAAGAATATAGATTAGCGCTTCGAAATCTTATTCATTGAAATTGATTTTTGTCTAGAACATTTAAATCGTTTGATATCGGCGCTTCTTTTCATTGAATGCTTTTGACTCACCCCACTATTAACTCTCTTGCGCCAAAGATTAAAACTATTACGTTTTAATTCAGCGCGCATCAACTTAATGGTGTCTGCTTCAGATAAACCAAACTGAAAGGTGATAGCTTCGAAAGGAGTTCTATCCTCCCAAGCCATTTCAATAACTCTATCAATGTCTATTCTTTCCATTCAGGCAAAGCTCAAGAAAAAATAACAAAGCACCTACGATTTAATCTAAGTACAAGGGGTTTTTTCTAGATATTACAAGATTTCTCTAATGTCCTTTCTACCTATAAAAGCAATAGAGATAAATAAAATAAATAATAATGCTATTATCATGGCTACTAATTTTAATATTAGACCAGCCATCAGGGAAAAGGTTTAATCTTTCTCTTTATTTTTTACAAATTCGTTGTACGAAATAAACTCGCCATGCGCTTTAAGATCACTAATTAATTGATTCAGTCTTTCAAAAAGAGCTGATTGACAACCCTTTATTGTATAATGAGGTAAGCCAAATTGGCGAATGTCAACAAATTCCCAGGGATGAAAGTACAAACTCAAAAAACCTTCTCGCTTCAGGGATTGAAGCGCAAGTTGTAAATATAAAGAATAGGGAAAATTTTTAAAACTGAGCCAAAAAAGAGGAATGCGAAAAAAACTGCTTACTGAAGCAGGCACCCTAAATAAACCTTGCTCTTTATAAAGATTTCTAGGCAAATGCAGGTTATTATACCTGCCAGGTAACCATGTAGGGTGAATGGAAGCGTCATAGGCATAACCTGCGTTCATAATATCTGTAATTGGAACCTGCTTCATACGAGGCATTCTTAAACCCACCACTTCCTTCTGTATAATTTCGGATAATCTTTCACGTGACTCTTTTAAATGCTGGGTCGTATAAGTAGAGTGATAAAAACTATGAGAAGCAATTTCATGCTGTTCAGATAATTGCTTTATGGTATCCGGGTAATGATTTGCAAAATTAGCTGTTGTAAACAAGGTTGTTTGTATAGAAGTATCCAATAATATAGGCATTAGTTTATCTAAGCCTAATTTACCCATATTCATTTGCACTGGAGTAGAGATATTAAAACCATATTCCAAAGGCATATCAAATTCCTCTACATCAAAACTCAATAAAATTTTTGGAATCATAAATTAGATTCTTTGATAATATAGTGGGGCCTATTTTTACTTTGTGCAAATAATTTACTCAAGTAAACTCCAATAATTCCTAAAATCATAAGATTTAATCCGCCAAAAAAAACAACTGTTATAAGCACTGAAGCCCAGCCACGTACTTCAGTTCCATTATAAAACGCATAAATAATATAAGGAATATAGCATACCGATAATATTGAAAAAACCATTCCAAGATAGGCCGCAAAATATAAAGGCTTAGTGCTAAAAGAAGTAAAACCATTTAATCCAAAGCTGACCATTTTTTTGTACGTATACTTTGTGCGACCACTTAACCTATCTTCAGGATGGTATTGTATACTAATTTGCTTAAAACCCATCCATTTAATTAAGCCTCTATAAAATAAATCAAACTCATTAAAAGATTTTAGTTGATCAATGGCTTTACCACTAACTAATCTAAAATCAGCAGACCCTTGCTCTAAAGTAATATCAGATAAATGATTCAGTACTTTATAAAAAATATTTGAAGTTTTACGTTTGAAATAACTCGCAGTCTCATTTTCAATGCGGTGTGTTCTTACTATTTCATACCCTTGTTCATATTTATTTAATAGCTCGTTAATTAAATGAGGTGGGTGTTGTAAATCGCAATCCATCATAATAATCACATCAGCATCGGAGGCATCTAATCCTGCTTTGATAGCATTTTGATGTCCGAAATTTCGGGAAAGTTCGATGTACTTTACTTTAGTATCTGAACTCGCAAGCTCTTTTATAATAGATAAGGTTTTATCCGTGCTTCCATCATCCACAAATAAAATGGTGTACTCATAATTTGAACTAGCTAAGGCAAGCTTAATCTCATCATAAATGGGAACGATATTCCCCTCTTCATTATGTGCGGGTAAAATTAGTTCAAGCTTGGTTTGCATTAGGGAGGCCATTTTGTTCAAAGTTAGCAAAAAGTAACTGAAAGCTAATGACTAGCCAGGCTATAAAACAAGGCAAGGCTTTTAGGGCATATTTAATGACAAATTCTTCGCGTACATACCTAGGAAATAAATCTGTAGGTGAAAAGACAGTTAGTACTAAAACAAACAAAAGCAAAAAATACATCCATTTACTAGGCTTGGGTGCAAATAAAACATACCAAATTCCAAAACCCACCACGGCAATGACATAGGTGGGCGATTCAGCAGATGTACTAAAAATGACCAAACCAATTAACACTTGAGCTAAATAGGTCAGTTGAAACTTAAGCTCCTTCCATTTGGAAAAACGATATAAGGGCAGAAACATTAAAATGCTGGCAGGTAAGGTGAAATAAAAATTAGGTAAGTTATAGTATCCACTTACTCTTTTCACAAAACCCATTGCAGAAATATCTGTCATTTTAGTATTTTGATAAGAGGAGATATTTTCTAAGTTTTTCTCAAGCAAAACTTGATACCAATCAAAATAAGATTTTGATACAAACTCAGGACTTGAAATAAACATAGGTAAACAAAAAAATATAAAAGCCCAAAGAAGCAAGTATCCAATCAATTTTTTATAATCTTTTGAGAGAAATATAAAAGGGATACCTACTATTCCATATAATTTAATAAATGTTCCTGCAACAATTAACATAGCCGCTAGCCCTACTTTACCTTCTTTAATAAATACATAAGTCAAAAGAATCCAACTACAAAGCATTGGATTAAATTGTAAATTTTGAATAGCCGTTAAGGTTTCAATTAAACCAATTAATAAAATTATATTTTTGCCCCAATTGGAAACAGGTAATTTTTGAACCGCGTAAAATAAAATCCAAACATTCAGCATTGCCCATAAAGTTGCTCCCATAAAATTGGGCAAGAAGGCAAATGGGGCAATGAGTATGCTAAATAATGGACCGTAATGGTTTTTATCCATGTATTCAGCAGGATAAAGACTATATAAATTTTGTTGATGAAATGTATGCCAAAATACGTTTTTATAGATTAGGTAATTATTAATATAGGCATCTCCGCGATTTATTTCTAAAAGCACGGCCACAAAGGGGACTAAAAACCACAAAATGACTACAAAATTGGGCTTCCTTCCTAGATCTAGTATCTTTTTGACTGAACTTAGCATATTGTCCTACAAATATATATTATCTACAATTAGCTATATCAATTCTTTCCATTGCTCCAAATTTCAGTAAAAAATAAAAAAGGACCTACAATTTAATGCAGGTCCTGATATAGCCAACAAGCGGTCAAATTCAAAAGGGGAAATAAAGTATTGATAATAAGTTAATTATAAAAGCTCGGCATTTTTCATGTCCAAAAAAGCTTAAAATTATAGTCTATTTACTTTCTTTTTTATAGTAATTAGCCTAGTTTTAATATTCAAAAAATAAACTAATATGAAAAAACTAATCTTAAGTTTTCTGGTATCGGCATCATTGATAGCTTGTACAAACCAAACAACTAAAGAAACTGCTAGTACAGATGAAAAATCAAGTACTGTAGAGCACATTTTTAAACCTACCTATACAGATAATGTTAAAATAGGTGATCAAAAGAATGTATTGTTAG
>JBAXWU010000025.1:0-18614 GCA_037128235.1 Chitinophagia bacterium
TTATTATCTTTTAATTCAGTTTGAGCATCGCCGAAATTAATTTTTAAATAGCCAATGACTTCTTCATTTAGTTCAGCAAAATAAAAAGAAGAGTTAGGATTATTTAATTCTGCACTTAATTTATCTGTTGAAAAACCCTCTTCTAAGTATTTTTCTAAATCTTCTTTTGTATTAAGCTCTGAAAAAGTTTCAGCAAAAGTTCTTATTCCAATCTTTTGTAATTGGGGTAAGTCTACTAAATTTATTTTTCTAATTATTGCTTCCATTATTTTTTTAATTTACTTATATAAGAGTCTACCTTTTTATTCATATAAATAAAAAAATTATTTGTATTGAAAAAATAATGGAATTAAAAAAGTAATTAAACCAGTCCATATAGCATATACAGGCAAGTAACCTGCAATAGTTTTTTCTATTTCTTTAATGGAACCGTTTTTAAAACTGGTTAAAAACAATTTATAGGATACTAGCACTAAATTTATAAATATTAAAAGGTTACCTCCTAAAACGGCTATTCTATTAGCTGAAAAACCAAATTCATTAATACGATAAATAATTGCAGATAACGCTATACCGTTCACTATAATAGTTAATGCAGACAAGCCAAATAAAATGATAAGGCTAAATTTATTTTTAGCAGCCTTCCCTGCTTCTGCAATACTAAAAAGAATTAATGCCATCACACCCATTAATAATACATTAAATAATAAAAGCAAGTTTCGGTCCTGATAGGGATATTTTTTAGTGTATACCATGGCTGATAAATAAATAAACAAGTTTACAAACACTAAAGGCGTAAACATTTTGGCAATAATAGGAGAGACCTTATTTATTAATTGAACATTTGTTTGAATTAAATAGGTGGCAACTATTGGTATAGCAGCTAAGCCCCAGATAAGAATGTATTGAGTGTAAAATTTTTCAATAGAAATATCTATTAGTGAAAATAAGCCTATTGTAATAGCTGAAAAAAGCATGGTAGATAATAAAATAATACCAGACATTACTACTAGATCGCCGTTATAGCGTAAAAATTGAATTCTATTTTCACTGCTTTGAAAATTTGAGCCAATAAAAGAATAACCCAGTATGGCCCATAAAAATATGGGCATATGTATAATGGCAAGTGTAATGGAACTACTAACTGTATTGACCGGCAGAAGGTTTGTATACACAGCTGCTATTATAACAGCTAGCAATGGAAACAAATATTGTTTGAAGGCTAATTTTTGTTTCCAAATAAAATAGGCACTTAGTAAAGGAAATATAATAAACGAAATATTTCTAGATAAAAACTTTTCTTTATCAATGCCTGTTAAATTAGGTATATTGGCAATAAGCCCAGCTACTAATGCAATTAGTATAACTACCCTAAGTTCATTTTTCGAGCCCCAAGATGGCTTTGCTGCCTCATAATTTAGCCTTTCATTCCAGAAAGCAAGACTTGTATTGTCTTGATGACCCGGGAATATTTGGTTAAATTCTTTTTTAAAACTTGATTTGTCATCTCTGTACAATTTTTCAAGTTGCTTAGGGTTATCTATATTATTAAGTATGTCGCTTTTCATTTTATTATTTTGGGGGTAGTATCCATCAGAGATATTAGTATATAGTATTACTTTAAAATGATAATTGTATGATACATTATATGTTCGCTTAACCAACTGCAATTTAATTCATTTAATTTATATTTACTTCATGAATACTATTAAGCATACAGAGAGGCTAACCCTTAGAGCATGGGAAACCAAGGACCTACTTGACTGTATTGAGATGAATCTAGATAAGGAGGTTATGAAATACTTCCCTGCTATTTTAACCAAGGAGCAAACCATTGAATTTTATGACCGTTTGCAAAAACATTTTTTAGAAAATGGATTTGGGCTCTATGTCGTTGAAAATACTATTACCCAAGAGTTTCTTGGCTATACCGGATTTATGATAGCTAATTTTGAAGCTAGTTTTACCCCCTGTGTAGAAATTGGATGGCGATTTAAAAAACAATACTGGGGTAAAGGTTATGCAACAGAAGCTGCTAAAGCTTGTCTTAACTATGGATTTGATACATTAGGGTTTGATAAAATTTATTCATTTACTGCCACACCCAATATAAAGTCTGAAAATGTTATGAAAAGAATAGGTATGATTAAGACTGGCACATTTAGTCATCCAAAAATAGATAAAGAGCATATACTTAATTTGCATGTGATTTATGAAATAGAGAAGAGCTTATAAATTGTATTAATAATAAGAGCTTTGAATAAAAATTAACTAGAAAAAATATGGGAAATAATTATTTAAAAGGTGTGCATCATATTGCTATTATTTGTTCTAACTATGATAAGTCGAGAGACTTTTATACCAATATATTAGGCTTATCAATAGTTAGAGAAGTGTATAGAGAACAAAGGCAGTCCTATAAATTAGACCTTGCTTTAAATGGCGAATATATTATAGAGCTATTTTCATTCCCCAACCCACCTCCTAGGCCCTCTAGGCCGGAGTCTTGTGGGTTAAGACATTTGGCTTTTTCAGTTAATAATATTCGGGAATCGGTAGCGGCTTTAACGGCCAAGGGCGTTGAATTAGAGCCCATTAGAATAGATGAATTTACCCAAAAAAAATTCACCTTCTTTGCTGACCCCGATGGGCTTCCTATTGAATTATATGAGATAGGGTAGACTTGGTTATTTTGATCTAAATACATATCTTTAAGAAATTAAAAAATAATAAAAATCAAAAAAATGAAAAAATTATTATCAGTTATTTTTCTTTCTACAATGCTATTTGCTTGTAACAATCAAGCTGCAAACAACAATGATGCTGCTAAAAAAGAGCAACTTGAAAATGACAATGTAAAATTTTATGATCATGTATGGGATGTTGTCATTAACAAAGGCAATGTAAACTTCTTAGATACAGCTTATACTGCTGATGTAGTTTTACATACTGTTCCTGAAATTAAAGGTAAGGATAGTGCAAAAGCATACTATGCAAACTATGTTACAGGATTTTCTAATAGAGAATTTATTGTAAAAGAAATTTTTGCTAAAGGTGACAGAGTTGTAAAATACTGGCAATTTAAAGGTACACATACAGGACCATTCTTTGGTATACCTGCAACTGGTAAAACAGTGGATGTAATTGGTTGTACTATTGCTAGAGTAGTAGATGGCAAAATTACAGAAGAGCAAGACTTCTTCGATAACTATGAATTCTTAAAACAAATTGGAATTGTAAAATAATTTGTATTTAGTTATTATACTAAAAAGGCCCCCCGACAAATTGGGGGCCTTTTTTTATGCAGCTTATTGTGCAATTAAATTTTTATATAAACTGTTGACTGTATTTTTCATAAAGGCATTAAAGCCATTATCATATACTGGGTTGCAACCATTGCTAATAACCACAATACCAAACTTTTCAGTAGGCTCAAAAAACATAGTACTATATAAGCCATAAGCAGAGCCTGTATGGCCCGTTAAGGTTTTACCTTCAATTAATTTATCTGTTTTTAAAATAGCCAATCCATAATTTTCATCAGAGGATAAAGGTGTTTGCATTGTTCTCGCACTTTTTTTACTTATAATTCTTTTGCCATTGGCCTTACCTAAATTCATATGCATCATCATATACTTTGCTAAGTCTGTAGCTGAAATTTTCATGCCACCCGTAGGAGAAAAAATAGGCGTGGTCTTTCCCATTTCATAATCTGCTATCTCTTTCGACCTTGGTGCATAGGCACTGGGAGAGCTTGTAAATTTTGTAGTTTCTTTATTAAAATCATATATCGTTGCAAAACGATTTTTATCTAAAGAGTCAACACAATAGCCTCCATAAATGTTTAAAAGATCTAAGACATGATGCTTTACATATTGGTCAAATCTTTCTCCAGAATACCTTTCAATAATGGCGCCTGTCATATTGTAATTTAAATTACAATACATATAGCCAGTGCCCGGTTCATAGTTATTATAGCATTTTACATAGTCGGGGTTAGTAGCTGGATTTATAGAGTCTAATGAAAAATAACCTTGGCTATCATTAATAGAAGAACGGTGCGACATTAACATTTTTAAGGTGATTACTTTATTGGGAAATTTTGGATTTCTTAAAGGGAAACCAATTAAATCACTAGCATCGTCTTCTAAAGAAAGTTTCTTGGCTTCTACTAATTGCATAATAGATGTAGCAGAAAACGATTTTGAAATAGAGGCTATTCTGAAAATGCAGTCGTCGGTGAGAGGTGTATTAGTTTCTATATTTTTTAATCCAAATGAATGAGTATAAATAATTTTATTATTTTTCACCACTGCTACCGATACACCTACTACATTGGTTTGACTCATTATTGTACGAATATTCTCTTCAACAGCTGCTTCCTGTGCCATGGCTAAAATGGGCGTTAAAAAATAGATAAAACAGGCTGCAATAATTAAAATGACCTTCTTTTTTCTCATAGGAATAAAATTTATGAATTAAGTTTGCCACTACTAATATACAATCAAACTTACAAACGTTTCAACTTGAATAAATATGATTAAAAGTATAGCCATTGATATGGATAATGTCATAGCCGATATTGAAACCCATTTGGTGAATTTATATGAGAAAGAGTATAATGTAAAGGTAGATAGGGCGGCGCTATTAGGTGTTTCAGAAGACGAGGCCTTCCCCGATAAAACAGCTGCTAGACGCTATATTCATACCCCTGGTTTTTTTAGAACAGTACCCTTAATGGCTGGTGCTTTAGAAGCTTTAGCAATTTTAAGAAAAAAATACGAAATATATATTGTGTCCGCGGCCACTGAATTTCCTTTGTCACTTGCTGAAAAACACGCCTGGCTAGCGGAGTTCTTTCCTTATATAAGTTGGAAGAATATGATTTTTTGCGGCAGCAAGGCAGTCATAAAAACCGATTACATGATTGACGATCATTGCAAGAATTTAGATTACTGCATAGGCAAGCCTATTTTATTTCACGCTTCTCATAATGTGAATATTAAACATCATTTTAGAGTGAATAATTGGCAAGAGGTTTTAGCTTACTTTGAAAAAGAAGAACAAAACGCTCAATATTAGTCGTACCTTCGTTACATTATTAAAATAGTGTATTTTGAAGTTTATCGATTTAGGATTGGATCAGCGTATTTTGGATGGTATTGACGCGATGGGCTATGAGACGGCCACCCCTGTTCAGCAACAAGTAATGGTTCCCATTTTAGAAGGCAAGGACATTATCGCAGCAGCTCAAACGGGCACTGGTAAAACAGCTGCATTTTTATTACCCTTATTACACAGACTACTTACTTCAGCACATACAGCAGGAGATATTAACGCGTTAATTATTGTTCCTACCAGAGAATTGGCCATACAAATTGCAGAGAGTATTGAAGGCTTATCTTATTTCACGGACGTAAGTTCTATTGCAGTATATGGTGGTGGAGATGGAAGCTCCTTTGTAGCAGAAAAGAAGGCACTTACAAGCGGGGTGGATATTGTGGTTTGCACACCGGGTAGAATGATAGCACATTTAAATATGGGCTATGTAAAATTGAAAGGTTTAAAGTATTTAGTATTGGATGAGGCAGATAGAATGCTTGACATGGGATTCTCCGATGACATTGCAAAAATTATTACTTTTTTACCAGCGCAAAGACAAAACTTATTATTCTCAGCCACTATGCCTGCGAAAATGAGAGTACTTGCCAAGAAAATTTTAGTAGACCCTGTTGAAATTAATATTGCCATATCCAAACCGCCAGAGCAAATTATTCAAAAAGCATTCATGGTATATGATACACAAAAAGTGCCTGTTATTATTGATATGCTAAGTTCGAAAAGATATTCTAAAGTAATTGTATTTTGTTCTAAGAAATCGAATGTGAAACAACTCACTTCTAAATTAGTACATGCTAAATTATCGGCAGCAGAAATACATTCCGATTTAGATCAAAAAAGCAGAGAGCAATATTTACAAGATTTTAGAAATCAAAAAACGAATATTTTAGTAGCCACCGATATTTTAAGTAGAGGGATAGACATTGATGATATAGATTTAGTCATTAATTATGATGTACCCAATGATGGCGAGGACTATATTCACAGAATTGGCAGAACCGCAAGGGCGGCCACTTCTGGCACAGCCTTTACTTTAGTGGGAGAAAAAGAGCAAGGCAAGTTTGCTGAAATTGAAGAACTATTAGGTGTACCAGTTTTAAAAGGAGTAGTACCTGAAATGTTTGGTCCCACACCTTTATATGCTCCAAAGCAACAAAGAGGGAAACAGTTCACAAGAAAAAGATAATATATTTTTAAACTACTTGATTGTATTTTTGTCCAAAACCAAAATAAACAAACAATGCGCCCTAAGGTATTCTTTACTTTTTTCGCTCTCCTACTAAGCCTTTTGGTGGTTGCTCAGCCCATGAGAAAGGCCAGTCCAAAAAGCGATACTACTAGCTTTAAAATACAAACAAATTATTTAAGTAACTACGTATATAATGGAAGGGCCGATTCTTTAAAAGCGCCCTATTTCTATACCACAGCAACGGTCAATTTTGCAAACGGCTTGTACGCAAGTTTTAGCCTTAATTACTTACTTAGCCAAGGACAAAGGGGCTATGATTTTTCTGAATTAAATCTTGGCTATAATTATTCTTTAGGAGAAAAGGTAGCGGGTGAAATTTATGGTTCAAAATATTTTTATGCTACTGGGTCCAATTTAATTAGCGGTAATATTTCAAGTGATATTGGATTTACTTTCAATTATGATTTAACCTATTTGAATTTTCATAATTCTTTTGATGTTTTCTTTTCTAATAAAGCAGATATGCAATTAGTACCAGGATTCGAAAAAGAAATTACACTTAGTTCAAATAACCATAATACGCTTTCCATCACACCCGGTATATATAGCAGTTTTAGTAGTTTAAATTTTTATGAATCTACTATTAGTAGAAGGCTGAATGGGATGAAGAATCCTCAAATCAAACAACCAATCAATGCTGGTACCTTACAAAGTACTACCACCGTGGATCAGAAAGGATTTAAGTTCTTAGATATGGAGCTTTCTTTACCCATAAGTTATGATCTTGAAAATTGGAATATATCATTAACGCCTACTTTTGCTAAACCCTTTAATAAAATTACTACCACTTCAGTGAATACAATTAGTTTAAATGGTGCTTCAAATAAAGTAACAGTGAATTCTACCCCTTATTCAGAAAATCATTTAGCTAATATTTTCTTTTTGGACTTAGGCATTACTTATAAATTTTAATAATGAGTTTAAATAAAACTACTAAAATATTATTAATAGCTTCAAGCTTATGGTATTTTGGGGAAGGCTTATTTGGTCCTCTATTTGCTATTTATGCTGAAAAAATTGGAGGTGATTTATTAGACATCACCTGGGCTTGGGCCGCTTATTTAATGGCTACGGGTATTTTTTATGTAATAGTGGGAAAGTTTATTAATAAATCTGTCTATAAGAAGCGGGTAATGATTTTTGGCTATGGGCTTAATGCCTTGCTTACATTTGGCTATATTTTCGTGCATAACACGCAACAACTTTTTTTTATTCAAATTTGCTTAGGTATAGCAGAGGCTTTAAGTGCACCTATCTGGGACTCTTTATTTGCAGAAAATTTAGAAGATAACAGCAATACTTTTCACTGGAGCCTTGCAACTGGCCACCCACATTTCGTTTCAGGTATTGCCATTGCTATTGGAGGCTTAATTGCGAATTTTATTTCTTTCGAAGCTTTATTTATAACAATGGGTATTATTCAAACAATTGCTACTATTATTCAAGCAAGAATATTATTATAAGGGTAATTATTATTGTAAATGGTTGGAATCAAATATTATACTATGAAAAAATATCTAGTTATATTCTTACTTTTTTTTGGAATGCTTTCCAGTCATGCCCAAACTTCTAGTGCTATTCCTTTTCAAGAAGAAATTGATGTATTCTTAAAAAAAGATAGCATCCAAATGCCAGCTGCGAATAGTATTTTATTTGTAGGTAGTTCTTCTTTTAATTATTGGAAAGACATTAGTAATTATTTTCCAGGTTATCCTATTATTAATAGAGGTTTTGGTGGCTCCAGCTTAACAGATGTAATATATTTTAACCAAGAAACTATTTTAAAATATAAGCCTAAGCAAATTTATATTTACTGCGGAGAAAATGATATTGCAGCAAGTGATACCGTTATCCCTCAAATAGTTTTTGCGAGATTTAAAACTTTATATAAAATAATTAGAACCCATTTGGGAAATAAAATTCCTATTATGTACGTTTCCATTAAGCCCAGTGTGGCAAGATGGTCGATGGAAGATAAATTTGTAGCAGCCAATTCGCTTATTCGTAATTATATAAACAAGCAAAAGCACACGCAATTTTTAGACGTACATGCTGCCATGCTAGACACGAATGGAATGGTGTTTAAAGATATTTTTATAGCCGACAAATTACATATGAATGCTAAAGGCTATGCCATATGGCAAAAGATAATTGCACCTACACTAGTGAAGGAATAGTAAAGTTATTGTCAGGTGAAAACTAGCTCTAATAAGCTAGCATTAATCAGCTAGCTCTAATCTACTAATGCTGATCAACTACCTCTAGAACCACCTGTTTTAATAGGCTTCTTAGTAGTACCTGTAGACTTAGTGTTCGCCTTAGCTATAAATTGAGAACTACCCCCTTGAAAAGTGGCTTTAGTTCCAGTAGCAGCTTTCTTGTCAGCTACTTTCTTGTTAATATGAAATCCCATAATTGATTAATTATACTATAAAAGTAATTAAATTTTCCTAAAATTTCCCTTATTTCTATCATTTAGCCTTTCTTGACTCTATTATAGACTTAATTAATTTTAGTAACTTCAGAAAGCTTTAAGTAATTATAAAATAGGCATACTATGAAAAATTTATCCCAAGATGAACTTAGTGTTTTACGAAACAAACCAAATGCTAGCCCTAGACGAAATTTTTTAAAACTTTCAAGTTTGGGATTATTGGGAGCTGCCATGCCTAGCTATGCGAATACACTATTCACCCCTATCCCTAAATATCCTGCTAAACTCTCTGTTCAATTATATACAGTTAGAGAAGAGTTTAAAAAAGACATTCCTGCCACACTTAAAAAAATTGCAGATATAGGGTTTAAATATGTTGAAACGGCATTCTGGCCAGAGGGGGTAAGTATTGAACAAGCAAGTGAATACTTAAACAATGCAGGTTTACTAGTTTCTTCTTGTCATATAGAAATTCCAATGGGAGATAAAAAACAAATTATGTTAGATACTGCTAATGCTTTTGGATGTAGCAAAATGATTTGGCATGGCTGGCCGGAGGATAAACGTTATAGCAGTTTAGAGGGAACGAAAGAATTAATTGGGATATATAATGAAGCTTCACGTTTTGCAAAAGCAAATGGTTTACAATTCGGTATTCATAACCATTGGTGGGAGTATCGAAATAAAGTGGGGGGCAAATTTGTATACGAATATTTATTAGAGCAATTAGATAAGGATATATTTTTTGAGATGGATACCTATTGGGTGAAAGTGGCAGGACAAAATCCTGCAGCTATCATTGCAAAGCTTGGCAATCGTGCAAAGTTTTTACATATTAAAGATGGGCCTGCCGTCTATAATGATCAATTAGCTATTGATAATCCAGACCCCATGACTGCAGTAGGAAAGGGAACACAAAATTTTCCTGCCATTATTAATGCAGCAACAGGTAATCCCGATTGGATGGTTATTGAAATGGATAAAACAGCCACCGATGTATTTGTTGCCTTAAAAGAAAGCTTCTATTATATGATTAATAATAAGCTTGCCATTGTTGGCTAATTAAGACTCGGTCTTTACATAGTGAATATTACGCTCCTGTAAGTATTTAATTATATACTCAAAGCAAGGCGCATACTTACCTACAAGCTCTGGAGGGAAAACGCCCTTTTCTGTAAATAAATTTTCCATTAGCATATTCAAGGCTGCAGTACAAGTATACCCTGTGGTTCTACTCATACTACTTGTTTCAGTTACGGCGTCGTACTCGTCATACAATTCATAATGAATAGTTTTGCCTTCGCCTTTAATTTCAATAGTCATTAAAGTAAATTCAGCTTCAGTAGGGCCTAATTTCCATTGATCAAATAATAAGGCTGAAGTAAAACCTAATGGAGAAATTGATTGTCCTTTATATTGAATGGCTTCTGTATTTAAAAAGCCTGCTTTAATTAAACTCTTCATTAAATTAATATGACCCGGGTACCTTAAAGTTTTTTCTTTCATATTAGGAATATGACCCATCGTAAATAAAATACTTCTAAGACCGTCGGTATTAAAGGATTCTAGTGTACCTACTTTATTAAAATCAATAAATTCTGCATCACTCAATGCTGGCTTGGTAACAATGCAGCTATTTTCAACATAACGCGCAGGTCTTGTATACTCTTCTAAAACATCAATTGGAGAAAAAGGAGCCTTATATTCAAAAGGCTGCGTTCTTTTTTTAGGAAGTCCACCAACCATACATTCAAAACTATCTATTTTCATTTTTTCATTATGGTAGCCCAATATTAAATTACTCATACCTGGTGCAACGCCACAATCCACTATGGCAGTCACATTATTTTTCTTCGCTAATTCAGTTAATTGCAAAGCGTCTTCTGGGAAAAAAGAAATATCTACCACATTTTTCTTTGCATTAATAACAGCTTCTAAAGTTTTATAGCCCATAAATCCTGGAACCGCTGTAATCACATAATCATATTTAGCTAACAGGGCAGGGTAGTTTGCATAATCACTTAAGTCGGCTTGAACGGTAGTTATACTTTTATTTTTATTGGAAAGTATTTGAAGTGACTCTTTACTTAAATCAAAAGAAGTAACTTGATACTTTTTGGAAAGGTCAATGGCCATGGCTCTTCCCACCATCCCTGCACCTAAGATTGCTATTTGCATAAAAACATAATTTGAGCTGTAAGGTAATCTAAAGCCATGGTATGACCACTAGATATTAGGTAAAATGGGCTTTAAATTCAAAAAATTCATTATTAAATTACTGTAAATCAGAGAGTTATTTATAATGGAGTGGTGAGCCTAGCCTGTAGTGTAAAAAGGGATAAATCTGCAGCTTTAAGTTAAAATTTTTCATAGCTTGAGTACACATATTAAAAATTTAAAATTAATTTTTAGCAATGTCTATTTTATCCAATTATTCAGATGGCTTTTTTGATGTTAGTGCAGCGCATGGTTTTTTACCTACCAAGGCGCCCATGGTAAAGTTGCCTTCAACCTACAGCGATTTACAAGCTGTTTTAGATGCCATGCCAGTGGTATTGAATGAAAAAGAATTTGGCTTATTACATACCCCTAATGGAATAGTGGAGCCTGTCTTAGCTATAGAAAATCATGTAGAAGCCATTGAAAAAGAAACCGACATCTTTGTTTTACAAGCCTTATTCAGATCTTATAGTTTTTTAGCTTCTGCTTATTTATTAGAGCCTTCTTATCAGCAATTTAAAATTGATGGAAAATATGGTAAAGCAAGAAATGTGTTACCTAAAAATATTGCAATGCCTTTTTGCAAGGTGGCAGATAAACTAGATGTTTTTGCTTGGCTTGATTATCACTATGCGTATTCTTTAGGCAACTATAGAAAGCTGGATGCCTCTGGCGATTTAAACTGGGAAAACATTACGATGTGTAATAAATTTTCTGGTCAACCCGATGAAGTAGGTTTTATTATGTTGCATGTTGACATTAACCGTTACTCGGCCAATTTAGTGGGATCGGTGATGCAAACTTTACAAGCCTTAGATAACGGTGAAAAAAATGTAGCCCCTTTTTTAGAAAAGAATTGGGAGACGATGAAACAGATGAATATAAGAAGAAAAGAAATGTGGAAGGCTTCAAGATGGCAGCGTTACAACGACTTTAGAATTTTTATCATGGGTGTAAAAGGCAATACCGATTTATTTGGAGATGGGGTTACCTATGAAGGTGTTTGGGAAGAGCCCAAGGCCTTTAGAGGACAGACTGGTGCGCAGGATGATATTATTCCTATGCAAGATATTTTTTCTGGTGTTATTTTTTATTATCCAGAAAACGAGCTTACTAAATACTTATTAGATTTACGTTTGTACCGTCCAAAATGTGTTCAACATTTTTTCAGTGATTTACAAAATGCCATGAAGGCAGTGCATCCTAAAGGTTTAATGGGGAAACTTTTAGAAAATAAAGACGCGAAAAGTTTATGTTTTTTATTAGGCATACTAGAAGAAATTTATCATTTTAGAAATGGCCATTGGCAGTTTGTTCAAAAATATATCATGGCCAATACAAAGTATGCTATTGCTACCGGTGGCACGCCTATTACTTCTTGGATACCCAATCAAATTTTATCGGTTATTCATCAGATGGAAGATGTGGCTGCAGCTATACAATCAATAGGAGCACCTACCGATGCTTTGGCATTAAGCATCTATGAAAAAAATATTTCTTTATTACCCACTAAGCGCGGGCTTATTGACGGACAACTTGCCTTAATTCATAAGAACGATTTTTCTGCAGAAGCCGTATTTGCTTTGAATCAAAAATTTGGCTATGATGATACAGAGTAGAAAAAAATAATAAATTAAAACAAGCTTAAAATCATTTCAATAATTTAAATTTCCTCAAACCAAAATATAAATACAATGAAAAAAACCAGCTCACTATTTCTATTATGCCTATTTAGTTTTTCCACTGCGCTATTTGCACAAGAAAAATTAGACCTCGCTACTATAGATAAGATTAAAGAAGAAGGCTTAAAGCGTTCTCAAATTATGGACATCATGTTTAATTTAACAGATGTAAGTGGCAATAGACTTATGAATTCTCCAGGCTATTATCGTGCAGCGAATTATGCTAAAGATAAATTAGTATCTATTGGTTTATCCAATGCTGCCTTGGATGCTTATGGTGAATTTGGAAAAGGCTGGGAATTGGAGAAGTCCTATTTAGCGATGACAGCCCCTTATTATAAAGCCATCCAAAACTATCCTAAAGCTTGGACAGGCGGCACGAAGGGTTTAAAAAATGCCGAAATAGTAGCAATACTGCTAAAAGATTCTGCGGGGCTTGAACAATACCGCGGTACTTTAAAAGGTAAAATAATTATCATTGATAAATTAGAAGCCTATAAGCAAAGCTTTAAAGCAGATGCGGTTCGTTTTACCGATGAAGAGTTAGAGAAGATGGCTTCTGCAGCGCCTTTGCAAGCGCGTGGTCAAGCTCCAGCTCCAGATACAGCTATGATGAGAAGAATGCAAGCGATGCGCGGCAGTGGTAATGTATTAAATATATTAAAAGCAATGGCTATTAGTGAAGGTGCGGTAGCTATGCTTACAAGCAGTCCTCGTAATCATGATGGAACTATTTTTTCTCAAGGGGGCGGTGGTTATAAGGGAACAGACCCTGAGAATTTTTTAGACATTGCCATTGGCATTGAAGACTATAACACTATTTTAAGATTAGTAAAGGCGGGTAAGGCTGTAAAGTTAGATGCCGATGTTAAAACTAGGTTTTACAATAAAGATTTACAAGGGTATAATGTAATTGCTGAAATTCCTGGCACAGACCCTGTATTAAAAGATGAAATTGTAATGATTGGAGCGCATTTAGATTCATGGCATTCAGGAACAGGTGCTACCGATAATGCATCTGGTTCTGCAGTCATGATGGAAGCACTTCGTATTTTAAAAACAGTAGGCATTAATAATAAAAGAACCATTCGTATTGGTTTATGGGGTGGAGAAGAAGAAGGTTTAACAGGTTCAAGAGGTTATGTAAAAAAGACTTTTGCAGATCCTGCAACTATGGAGTTATTACCTTCTCATGAAAAATTCTCTTCTTATTTTAATATAGACAATGGTACTGGAAAAGTGCGTGGCATTTATTTGCAAAACAATGCGGCTTGTAAAGAAATTTTTGAACAATGGTTTGCGCCTTTGAAAGATCTTACCAATGGTACTATTACTATAAGCAATACAGGTGGAACCGATCATCAATCTTTTGATGGAGTGGGTTTACCAGGATTCCAATTCATTCAAGATCCGATAGAATATGATACTCGCACTCACCATAGCAATATGGATGTATTAGATCATGTAAGTGAAGAGGATTTAAAACAAATTGCCACTATTGTTGCAACCTTTGTTTTTGACGCTGCACAAAGAGATCAAAAACTTCCTCGTATTGCATTGCCTAAGCCAAGACCAGGGGGTCAAAGGTATTAGTTAATAATGCTTTAAATTTTTTAAATCAACTACTTATTCATTTAGGTAGTTGATTTTTTTTGTTGTAAATTCAAATTATGAGAAGATTAGCATCGCTTGATTTTATGCGTGGCCTTATTATGGTGCTTTTAGCATTAGAAAGTACTGCACTCTATGAGCATTTTTTTAAGGCCTCAGAAAATACAGTATTGAATTCTTTTTTCTTACAATTTTTTCATCATCCTTGGAATGGGCTTCGCTTTTGGGATTTAATACAACCTGCCTTTATGTTTATGGCAGGTATAGCCATGGCTTATTCTTTACATCATCAAAAACAAAAGGGCATTACCTGGAATAGTTCTTTTATTAAGGTAGTAAAACGAAGTGGTTGGTTGTTTTTTTGGGGCGTATTGGATTATGCCGTTCGACCAGGCGGTTTGTCCTTTGAATTATGGGATGTATTAACTCAATTGTCTTTCACCACATTAGTCGCTTTTTTAATTTTTGAATTTAGTGCCCTTTTTCAAATTAGTTGCTCCATTGGTTTATTATTACTCACTGAATATTTATATAGAGGTACTCATATAACAGGCTTTGATATGCCTTTTGTAGATCAGCACAATTTTGGCAATTATATGGATACTGTATTAATGCATAAAATAAATGCAGGTGGTTGGGTGGCTATTAATTGTATTCCCACTGCAGTGCATACCATTACAGGGGCCTTGGTAGGAAAATTATTATTAGGTACTGAAACAAAAATAGAAAAAGAGAATATAAATCAGAAAGAAATTGCGAACAAAGAGATTACAAACAAAGAGGAAGGACTATTGAAAATAAAAATAATATTAATTTTTGCAATGGCCTGTTTGGTATTGGGCTTTGGGCTTGATTATCTGGGTGTAACACCTATCATTAAAAGAATTGCCACAAGCAGTTTCACTTTGGCCTCCCTGGGCTGGTGTTTAATGTGCCTTGCTATTTGTTATTGGTGGATAGACATACTAGATCATAAAAAGTATTTGTTATTTTTTACTATAGTGGGTATGAATTCCCTATTCATTTATTTGTTCTTTGAAATAATAGGGGCACGTTGGTTCAATGAATATATTACTCAAATGAGTACTGGTTTATTGAATATGCTTCACCTGCCTATTATAATAGTGCAAGTAGGCTCTTCTTTAACCATTTTCGCGCTAGAATGGAGCATATGCTATTTTTTATATAAAAAGAAAATCTTCTTTAAAATATAATCACAAAATTTACTGAGCCATACATTCAAATAGCTAATTATTCTTTTAATTAATAACTCTTTTGTTAGAGCTTATTAATCATATGCCCAAGTATATCCTTAAAAGAAAAGCCTTCTGTTAATTTTTCTTTATTCAATTTTTTATTTTCTACCAAGGCCCATAAAATAAATTCTTTCATAAAGTAGGCATCTTCCTTACTAGTATCAGGTGCATGTTTTTTCATAAGCGCATCTAATGGCTTCACATCGTCTAATACTTTTTTGTATTGTTTCTCATCAAAGTCTTCATATAATTCAAAGCCACCTTCTGCTATAAACCAATCTAGTAATTCTGAGTAAGCATTTTTTTCATTTGGCTTTTCTAATTTACTAATTTTTGGAAATTGAAATTTAAATAAAGTACTAATAGCTTTTTCAATTAAAAGATTAGCAATGACTTCAGCACCTTCTTGCTCTCCTTCATATACTAGCTCTACCTTTCCGGTAATAGCGGGAATAATACCCATAAAATCGGATAAGCGCACAGCCGTTTTGGTCAAGCCATTTTTTAAGGCTCTTCTTTCTGCTGTGCTAATTAAATTTTCCATGGCAGAAATAGTCATTCTCGCACTTACACCACTTTTAGCATCAATGTATTCACTAGCCCTTGCTTCAAAACTAATTTGCTCTATAATGTCTTTAGCTAAATTAGGTACATACACCAGCTCCGATTGTACCGCGTTTATTTTTGCTTCTTGCTCAGTAATTTTTTTAGCTACCGCAATGTTTTTAGGGTAATGTGTTAATATTTGTGAGCCTATTCTGTCTTTCAAAGGCGTTACAATACTTCCTCTATTGGTATAGTCTTCTGGGTTAGCGGTGAAAATAAATTGAATATCTAAATTCATTCTTAATTTAAAACCTCTAATTTGAATATCGCCTTCTTGTAATATATTAAATAAAGCCACTTGTATTCTGGCTTGTAAATCGGGAAGCTCATTAATGACAAATATGCTTCTATTGGCTCTTGGGATCATACCAAAATGTATCACACGCTCATCGGCATAAGATAATTTTAAATTCGCTGCCTTAATAGGGTCAACGTCTCCAATAATATCAGCTATGGTTACATCAGGAGTAGCAAGTTTTTCAAAGAACCTTTCGTTACGGTGAAGCCATTCAATAGGTGTGGCATCGCCTTTCTCACTAATTAAATCCTTGGCGTATCTTGAAATAGGGGCCAAGGGGTCGTCATTAATTTCAGAGCCCGCTACAAAAGGGATATACTCATCTAGTAATTGTATCATTAAGCGAGCCAATTTAGTTTTGGCCTGACCTCTTAAACCTAATAAATTAATGTTGTGCTTAGATAAAATGGCTCTTTCAATTTCTGGAATAACGGTTTCTTCAAAACCATGTATGCCTTCAAATGCAGGTATCCCTTCTTTTATTTTAAGAATTAGATTATCTCTTAATTCATCTTTGATGCTTTTACTTTGGTAACCTTGTTTTTTTAAATCACCAAGGGTTTTTATTTTGTCAATTTTCATATAAATATGTTTGTACTAATTATTTAAGTTTCTTTTTTCTATTAGTTTCGTAGTCTTCAAATATCATTTCTCCTAAACCTTTTAAGCCTGTGTAAAATGCCTTGCCCTGATTGGCTTCGGTAAACTCATTCACAAACCTTTGTAAATAGGGGTCCTGTGCAATCATAAAAGTGGTAATAGGAATATGTAATTTTCTTGCCATCTTCGCTTGGCTATAACATTTATCTACGATGTATTGGTCAAGCCCATTGCTATTCATATAATAATTACCATCGGCTTCTTTTATACAACTTGGCTTGCCATCGGTAATCATGAATATTTGTTTATTGGTATTTCTTTTTCTTCTTAAAATATCCATGGCTAACTGCAAACCCGCTACCGTATTGGTGTGATAAGGCCCTACTTTTAAATAAGGTAGTTCCTGAATGCTAATAGTCCAGGCGTCGTCTCCGAATACAAGAATGTCAATGGTGTCTTTAGGATAACGCGTAGTAATTAATTCTGCTAATGCCATCGCCACTTTTTTAGCAGGCGTAATTCTATCTTCTCCATATAAAATCATGCTATGACTTATATCAATCATAAGCACGGTACTCATTTGTGATTTTTGTTCGGTCTGTTCTACTACTAAATCGTTTTCTGTTAAATTAAATGCATCAATGCCATGATTAATTTGTGCATTTTTAATACTCTCTGTTAAAGAAATATTTTCAATATTGTCGCCAAAATTAAATTCTTTGAATTCGCCATTTTTTTCATCGCCTTGGCCCAAGGTTTTTGTTTTATGATTCCCCTTGCCCGCATTTTGTAAATTGCCAAAAATATTATTCAGTGCAGTTTGCCTAATGGCCCTTTCTGTTTTAGCAGTTATTTTTGTTTCTCCATCTCCTCCACCATCTTTAATCTCTTGTTTGATATAGCCTTTCTTTTTAAGGTCTTCAATAAAATCGTCAATGGTATATTTTTCGTCTGTTAATTTATATTCCACGTCTAACTCACGCATCCAACTAATGGCCTCGTCAAAGTCGCCAGAAGTATGCACTATCAATTCCTTGAATATTTCAAATAATTTATCAAAGGGCGATTGATTGGGAGCTTCGTATGTTTTAAACTGGAATCCTTTCATGGTGGTAGCTGTGTTACCTAATGGGCGGCTATATTATGAATAAGGCCTACGAATTAGGAGGTGTAAATTTACTTGTAAAAACCGAGTTTTGAGCAATTTGTTTAAGGCTCAGATGGAACAGAAGGCAGTATTCAAAAACAAACGAATTCGATTGGCCAAGATGCCCTATTTTTGAAGCCTAAAACAAATAAAATGGCTACTAAAATTACAATTAACAATAACGGGTCAATTAAAGTGGAAGGCGACTTTACTATTGAAGATCGTAGTGGAAATAAATACGATTTAGCAGGAAGAGAAGTGATTGGACTTTGTCGTTGTGGTTTAAGCAAAAACAAACCTTTTTGCGATGGTGCCCATAATGGCAACTTCACACATGAGGCTGCTGCTTTCGCGCTTCCTCCTAAAAAAACAGTTTAATACTGAATATTG
>JBAXWU010000026.1:0-18402 GCA_037128235.1 Chitinophagia bacterium
AAGCTAATTAGTAAAAAAATACTAAATATTTTAGTTTATTAACAATTTATCCCTACCTTCACATAAATATTTAAAGAAAAACATAAAACGACTAACCATGAGTAACCCAAATGTAGAAAAATTAAAAGCCTTAAAACTAACCATTGATAAAATCGACAAAGATTATGGTAAAGGCAGTGTAATGATGATGAATGAAAGAAGCCAAGAACCACAAGAAGTGATTTCAACAGGTTCTATTGGATTAGACACTGCCCTAGGAATTGGTGGTTTACCAAAAGGAAGAATTGTAGAAATATACGGGCCAGAATCTTCTGGTAAAACAACGGTAGCAATACATGTTATAGCAGAAGCACAAAAGAAAGGTGGTATGTGCGCTATTATCGATGCTGAACATGCATTCGATAGTGCCTATGCGAAAAAATTAGGAGTAGACGTTGATAATTTATTAGTTTCTCAACCAGACTACGGAGAACAAGCCTTAGAAATTGCCGATCGTTTAATTTTATCAGGTGCCATTGATGTACTTGTTATAGATTCAGTGGCAGCGCTAGTTCCAAAGAGTGAACTAGAAGGAGAAATGGGAGATAGTAAAATGGGTTTACATGCAAGATTAATGAGCCAAGCACTAAGAAAATTAACAGCTACTATTAATAAAACAAACACCATTTGTATTTTTATTAACCAGCTAAGAGAAAAAATAGGCGTTGTTTTTGGTAACCCAGAAGTCACCACCGGAGGAAATGCTTTAAAGTTTTATGCCTCTGTAAGACTAGATATTAGAAGAATGGCACAAATAAAAGATGGTGATGAAGCAATAGGAAATAGAGTAAAAGTAAAAGTGGTCAAAAATAAAGTAGCCCCACCTTTTAGAGCAGCAGAGTTTGAAATTATTTTTGGAGAAGGAATAAGTAAAATTGGAGAAATAATTGATATGGGCGTTGAGTTAGAAATCATACAAAAAAGTGGAAGCTGGTTTAGCTATGACAACAACAAACTAGGACAGGGCCGCGATTCTGTAAAAACCATATTACACGACAATCCAGAAATGGCCAATGAAATTGAAGCAAAAATTAGAGCTAAAATTGCTTTAAAAACAGAAGAGGCTGCTAAATAATGATTATGAATTAGTAAAGAATTATTAAAGAAAAATAATAAAGGTTTTGGTTTTTTAGGGTTAGTTAGTATAAACCGCATCAACTATGGTGCGGTTTTTTTATATTTATACAAAAAAGGTGATTACCATTTTAAAACTTTTTATTAAAGCAGCGCTCTGGCTTTTTTGCGCCGAAATAAACACGAAGAATAAATATTTATTAAACACAAGGGGCCCCCTATTAATTATAGCCAATCACCCCAACTCTTTTTTAGATGCCATAATTATTGGCTCTAGATACAACAGAAGAATACATTTTTTAGCAAGAGGCGATGTCTTTACCAAAAGACACCACCGCTTTTTATTAAAGTTATTAAACATGATCCCGGTGTATAGGTTAAGAGAAGGAAAGGAGTTTTTACACCTTAATGAATATGCTTTTTTAGAATCGGCAAGACTATTAAAAAACAAAGAAGCGGTTTTGATTTTTATAGAAGGAACCTGCTTAAATACCAATACTCTTCAACCCTTTAAAAAAGGAACTACTAGAATATTGCAAGCCTGCCACGCAGAACAAGAATTTCCACAAATTCATCTAGCGGGTATTTCCTATAATAATTTTAAAGGAATTGGAAAAAGAGTAAACCTTTGTTTAGATGTTTTTCCAACAGCCAGCGCCATAATAGACGCAAAAGACAGCGTTAATTTTAATAATAATGTTTTTTCAAAACTAGCAGCATTAATACTACCCACTGCCCATACACCCACCATTAAAAAAAACGCGCTTTATTATTTCAATCTTCCCTTTTATAATTTAGTGTATAGTTTTGTAGATAAAAAAACAAGGGGTACTGTGTTTTTTGACTCTGTTTTGTTTGGCGTATTGTTTTTCTTATATCCCCTATACCTAATGTGTATAATAAGCCTTTTGCTATTTATAAGCATACCACAACCAATAATTTTTGTTACCTTGGTCTTATTGTTTTTATTAAGAAATCAAACCTTGTCTATCAGCTAAATTATCCAAATAAAAATGTATGCCTAATAATATTAGAAAACTAGAAAAAAGAAAAAAAATTGCACTTATTGCTCACGACAATAAAAAGAAAGACCTTATTGAGTGGGCGGTTTACAATAAAGTAGCGCTTTCTAAGCATATTCTTGTAGCTACCGGCACCACCGGAAGGTTGGTGGAAGAGGCATTAGACCAACCCGTAAAAAAATTATTAAGCGGACCACTAGGCGGAGACCAACAAATTGGCGCCATGATTGCCACAGGAGATATTGATGTTATCTTTTTCTTTTTTGATCCCATGGAGGCGCAGCCACATGATAGCGATGTGAAAGCTTTATTAAGACTTGCTGTGGCTTGGAACCTGCCCATGGCCTGCGATAGAAGCACAGCCGACTTTTTAATGACCTCTCGTTTTATGCAAGAAGTATATGAATACAAACTACCAGACTACACCCATTATTTAAAAAGAAATATTTAATTTATAACGTATCAATTTATATCTATGAAAAAACAAATTTTTAAAAAATTAAAAATAGCTACAGCGCTTTCTTGTATTGCATTATTTATTGTAAGCAATAACCTGATGGCGCAAACCTCAATACTGGGCTTTAAAACTGTTGAGAAACAAAATAAAATTGAAAAAGATTTTGACGCTCAATTAAATGCAGCAAGAGTGGGACAACACATTAAATTACTTTCCTCTGTTCCACACCATGTGGGTTCTGTGGGAGGAAAATTTGTTTCAGATCAAATAGTAAAAGTATTTAAAGAGGCTGGATGGGATACTAAAACCGAAGTTTATCAATTAATGTTTCCCATGCCCATCACACGTGTTTTGGAAATGTCAGGCGCTACAAACTATAAAGCAAAATTAAAAGAAACCCCCCTTAAAGAAGACGCCACATCCAATCAAGCCGACCAACTACCTACTTATAATTGTTGGAGCGCCGATGGCGATGTTACCGGAAATTTAGTTTTTGTAAACTATGGTTTACCTGAAGACTATGAAACATTAGCTAAATATGGCATTGATGTAAAAGGAAAAATTGTGATTGCAAAATATGGTCGCAGCTGGAGAGGCATTAAACCAAAAGTGGCACAAGAACATGGTGCGATTGGTTGTTTAATTTATTCCGATCCTGTTGATGATGGATATGGTGCAGGTGATGAATACCCAATTGGTTCTTTTAAAAACGATCAAACTGTTCAAAGAGGTTCCATCATGGATATGGTTATTTATCCAGGAGACCCTACCACGCCCAATATCGCATCTACTGCTAATGCTACAAGAGTAGACCACAACAATGCAGTGAACTTATTAAAAATACCGGTGCTTCCCATTAGTTATGGAGATGCAGCCCCTTTGTTAAAAGATATGGCAGGTCCTGTTGCACCAAGAAATTGGGGAGGCGGACTTCCTTTTACTTATCATATTGGACCCAGTAAATCAACGGTGCATTTAAAATTAGCTTTTGACTGGAAACTAAGACCAGGCATTAATGTAATTGCGACTATTAAAGGAGCAGAATTTCCCGATCAATGGATTGTCAGAGGTAATCACCACGATGGTTGGGTAAATGGCGCAGCCGATCCTATAAGTGGCATGGCTGCTGAATTAGAGGAAGCCATTGCTATTGGCGGATTATTAAAACAAGGTTGGAGACCTAAAAGAACCTTGGTGTATTGCGCCTGGGATGCAGAAGAACCAGGACTAATGGGTTCCACAGAATGGGTAGAAGACCATGCTGCTGAATTGCAAGCCAAGGCGGTTGCTTATATAAATTCTGATGGAAATGAAAGAGGATTTTTAGGCGCAGAGGGCTCACACGCATTCGCCCCATTAATAACAGAAATTAGCAAAACGGTAATGGACCCACAAACGGGTGTTACTGTATTTGAAAGAGCAAAAGCATCAAGAGCAACTAGCGCAAATGGAACGGCTGCTAAAAAAGAAGCCTATGCATCCACGAGCTATCCATTAGGAGCCATGGGCTCGGGCTCTGACTATTCTTCTTTTATTCAACACTTAGGAATTCCTTCTTTAAATATTGGATATGGCGGTGAAGGCGAAGGCGGAGAGTATCATTCTATTTATGATTCCTATGATATGTATCGCCGTTTTAAAGACCCTACATTTATTTATGGAGTAACACTAGCACAAACAGCAGGAAGGGTAGCGCTAAGACTAGCCGATGCAGACGTTTTACCTTTTGATTATAGAGTGCTTCATACTACCATTAAAGGATACATTAGTGAATTAATAAATAATGTAGATCAATTAAGAGAGAAGACGCTTATTGAAAACGAACTAGTAAATAAAAAAGCATATACCTATGCAGCAGATCCTACCGAAGGCCTAACCATACCTAAGGTTACGGCCGAAGTTCCTTATATAGATTTTTCTGCTATATTAAACGCATTGGCTAAATTAGAAAAAGCCGCCGCACATGTAGAAGAAATAAAAGCAAGCGGAAATGCTACACAAATAGCTGCTTTAAATTCAAAAATTTATACAGCAGAGCAAAATTTATTATCAGAAACGGGTCTTCCACGCAGACCCTGGTATAAGCATACTATTTACGCACCAGGTTTTTATACAGGATACGGCGTTAAAACGGTTCCGGGTGTGCGAGAAGCAATAGAACAAAAAAATTGGCTAGAAACCAAAGAGCAAATAACAGAAACAGCAAAGGCTATTGAAAAACTTTCTATTTTCTTAGATGCACTATAGCATGTAAATTTGCAAATGCCTTTTCAATTAGAATCCACCTATACCCCGTCGGGCGACCAGCCTACTGCTATACAAGCACTCACCGACGGGGTCTTGGAGGGAGAAAGATACCATACACTTTTAGGAGTAACAGGAAGTGGTAAAACATTTACCATTGCGAACCTTATACAAAATATACAAAGGCCCACACTTGTTTTAACGCACAATAAAACATTGGTGGCACAGCTATACGGAGAGTTTAAACAATTCTTCCCTAATAACGCAGTAGGTTATTTTGTTTCTTACTATGACTATTATCAACCCGAAGCTTATTTACCCACTTCCGGTGTTTACATTGAAAAAGATTTAAGCATTAATGAAGAGCTTGATAAATTAAGATTACAAGCCACCGCACAATTATTAAGTGGGCGCAGAGATATTATTATTGTAGCCAGTGTGAGTTGTATTTATGGTATGGGTAATCCTACAGAATATGAAAAAGGAATTATAAGAATTAGTGCAGGCATGGTTTTGCCCAGACAAGCTTTTTTACACGCGCTTGTCAATAGTTTATACCACCGCACTGTTACTGAATTTGATAGAGGTTCTTTTAGAGTGAATGGCGACACTGTGGACATTCGACTACCATATGTGGATTACGGATACCGTATTACATTTTTTGGAGATGAAATTGAATCTATTGAAAGTATAGAAGTGGAAAGCGGTAAAAGAATAGAGACCATGGAAAACGCAGCCATCTTTCCAGCCAACTTATATTTAGCCCCTAAGGATTTAGTGCAAGAAATTATATATGAAATTCAAGATGAAATGCGCGCGCAGGTAGAGTATTTTAAAAACACGGGCAAACATATCGAAGCCCAAAGAATAAAAGAGCGTGTTGAATATGATATAGAAATGATTAGAGAGCTAGGTTATTGTACGGGTATTGAAAATTATTCCAGGTTTTTTGATAGAAGAAAACCAGGCACTAGGCCCTTTTGTTTATTAGATTATTTCCCCAAGGACTTTTTATGTGTTATAGATGAAAGCCATGTTACCATTCCACAAATATCTGGTATGTATGGAGGAGATAGAAGTAGAAAAATGAATTTAGTGGAATATGGTTTTAGACTTCCAAGCGCCATTGATAACCGCCCCCTAAATTTTAATGAGTTTGAAAATATGGTGGGACAGTCCATTTTTGTTAGCGCTACACCGGGAGAATATGAATTAGAAAAAACAGGAGGTTTAATTATTGAACAAGTGGTAAGACCCACTGGTTTATTGGATCCCCCCATAGAAGTACGCCCAACGAAAAACCAAATAGACGACCTGCTAGAAGAGATTGCTATGCAAGTAGAAAAGGGAGACCGCGTTTTAGTAACTACCCTTACTAAAAAAATGGCCGAAGAAATGGACCGTTATTTAAGTCGCATTCAAATTAAATCAAAATATATTCATAGCGACATTGATGCACTTGAAAGAGTAGAAATTTTAAGAGAATTAAGATTGGGTGTGATTGATGTACTTGTGGGTGTGAACTTATTAAGAGAGGGCTTAGATTTACCCGAAGTGTCTTTAGTTGTCGTATTAGACGCCGATAAGGAAGGATTTTTAAGAAATGAAAAATCGCTGACGCAAACATCTGGCAGGGCTGCAAGAAATATAAATGGTCGCGTTATATTTTACGCAGATCAAATTACCAAGAGCATGCGACGCACCATGGACGAAACAATTAGAAGAAGGGCCAAGCAAATAAAATACAATGCAGAAAATAATATTATACCCACCACTATTATAAAAAGTATTGAACAGGTAATGGCGCAAAGTGCTGTATTAGATATAAAGGGTTTTACCCTAAATAATATAAATATTAAAACCAGTGACGATCTTGAAATGGTTACAAATGCGTCGGATGAATTCAAGACCATACCACAAATAGAAAAAGCCATTACTCAAACTAAAAAGCAAATGGATAAGTTTGCCAAGGCCTTAGATTTTATGGAAGCAGCCAAATTAAGAGATGAAATGTTTAGGTTAGAAGCACAATTAGAGAAAATGAAAAACGCTTAGAATCTGTAATAAAAAAGAAGCTAAATGGAATAATACTTAATAAAATAATTATACCAATAGTATTTGTATTAATTTTATACCCATGTCCTCTGTTTTAGAATCTATATATAATGGTTTAATACAAACTACTTGGATAGAAGCCATTGCGGTGATATCGGGTATTATTTCTGTTTGGTATAGCAGAAAAGAAAATATTTTAGTGTTTCCTACGGGCCTATTAAATACGACCATTTATATTTATTTAAGTTTAAAAGGACATTTACTTGGAGAGGCTAGCGTGAATTTATATTATACCATTATGAGTTTGTATGGCTGGTATTTATGGACAAGAAAAAATCAAACGAATCAAGAATTCATTTTACAAATAACGAATAGCAATACTAAAGACAGAATACAACAGTTTTTATTTTTTGCTGGCGTCTATGCAATAATTTATTTTTCTTTAGTCTACTTAAAAAAATCCTTTGCATCCGAAGCCATTCCTTGGGCAGATGCACTGGCAAGCGCCTCAGCCTATACCGCCATGTGGTTAATGGCCAAGAAAAAAGTAGAGAGCTGGTTTTGGTGGGTGGTCACCAATATTGCTTCCATACCTTTATATTTTATAAAGGGTTATGCATTTACGAGTGTACAATTTATTGTATTATTAATATTAGCAATTGCAGGATGGATAGAGTGGAGTAAAAAAGCAAATAATGCTAAAAACCCTAATTAAGCTAAATTTGTTAACTAGTATAAAAAACTAAATGCTTAAAGAAATAATTGCTACAAAAACAAAGCTGCAAAAAATAGTGGTTTTAGGTCCCGAGTCAACGGGAAAGTCAACGTTATCTGAAGCCTTGGCCAAACACTATGGAGTAGTGGATTGTAAAGAATATGCTCGACAATATTTACACGAAAATGGTACTAAATATAATTTCGAAGATTTATTAACAATTGCGAAGGGGCAATTAACAATAGAGCAGCAGGCTATTCAAAAAGCGGAGCAGCTGTTTATAGAAAAATTAAAAAATAAAATAATTATTGACACCAATATGTATGTTATGAAGGTTTGGTGTGAATATGTTTTTAATGATTGCCATACTTTTATTTTAGATCAAATAAATAAAAGAAACTATGATCTCTATCTTTTAGCTGATATAGATCTACCCTGGTCTGCTGATGAAATGCGAGAATATCCCGACGAAAAACCAAGACAGGAATTGTTTGCTATTTATAAAGATATTTTAATCAATCAAAACACCCCTTGGGGTATTGTTAGTGGAGCGGGCGATGAGAGAACTCAAAATGCTATTAAATTAATTGATAAAGTTTTAGGGTAATGTATACTAGAACAGATTTATTATAAATTCCTATTCTTGTTGAAAGAATAATACTTCTATCATTGATTAGTATAGAACTTTTACTTTTTTAACAAGGCAACTACATCCTCATCTGTTTCTATATTATTCATCTCTCTTAAAATTTGTGGATAGCGCCAAGCCACTCTTCCTGTCATCGGATTAGCAGTGAATTTTTTAGGATTGGGAAAACCCGCCACTATCATAGCGGCCTCAGCCCTAGATAAATTTTTTGCAGACTTATGAAAATAATGTTGCGCCGCAGCCTCCACTCCAAAGCAACCCGGTCCGGTTTCAATTACATTTAAGTATACCTCTAAAATTCTTTGCTTCCCCCAAATAATTTCAATTAAAAAAGTAAAATAGATTTCGGGAATCTTTCTTATGTATTTGTCATAACGCCCACCCTGCCACAAAAAAACATTCTTAGCGGTTTGTTGTGATATCGTGCTAGCACCACCCCCTAAGGGTATCTTAGATTTTTTGTTTTTCTTTTTAGGATGTAAACTTTTTTCAATCGCATCCCAATCAAAACCCATATGATCTGTAAAGGACTGATCCTCGCTAGCCAAGGCGGCTAGCTTAATATTATAGGACATATTATTCCAAGAAACATAATCTCTCTTCAATCCTAAACCAAAAGCATTGGTGATTTGTGTGATAGTAATAGGGGGCTCTATAAATTTAGTAATGAGTACATATACTAATGAACTTAAAAAAAGATAAAGAAAAAAGCGGCGTATTTTTTTTAGCACAAATACAATTTATAAAATTTCTACGCTAAAACGTTTTCCGATAGGACGGTAATCGGGATTAGATTTTTTGACCAGCACGCCGGCCAACCAAGCGCTTAAACCAGCCGCGATCTTTGTTATATTCTTAGATTCAAAAATAATGTCACCCTTTATTACAGAATTAATAATATTTAAACTTGCATAGCCAATACCACCTGCTTTCAAAAAAGAACCATTGGTAAATACACTTCTAAAATGTCCTCTGTCTTTAGCAAAGGCCCTTATTTCATTAATATGTAAGACTAGCCTTCCTAATTTGAGTGTATCCTGACCATAGGTTCCAAACATGGTAACAGTTCCTTGTAAAGCGAACTGATTAATTTGAATAGAATCGTCTTTAATCCAATTAATATAGCCGGTAAGCCATTGCGCATTACTAAATTCAAAATTGATATAATCTCCTTCGGTAAACGACCTCACTACCACTCCTCTGTCCTTTAATAACAATAGTTTACCCCCCTGAGCGCTGAGTGCTGTATGCAATAAAGATACTAGGGACAATAATAGACAAAACCTATAAAAGGATGATTTTTTCACTACAGCAATTTACGATTTTATTTTTAATAAGACCAAGACTTATATAGACTGAATAGTATTGCTAGATACTACTCTTACTAATAATGTAAAGCACCATAGAACAGCGCTGCGCTAAATATTAAAATAATAATACCCGAAATTCGATTTATAATAACCATATTATGCAAGGTAAGCTTAGGTCGAAGCTTGCCAGCTAATGCCACTTTAAGTAAATCAGATAACAATACAAACAACAAACAAGTACCGAATACTAGTATTCTATAACTAAGAGGATTATTTGTTTCAGCGGCCGATGCCGAAATAGCAGCAGTCCATGCAAACCAAAATAAAAATACACTAGGGTTTAGTGTGTTCATAAAAAACCCCGATAAAAAAGTAGAGACCAAATCTCTTTTACTCATTAATTTTTCTTTACTATCCTCCCCCCCTTCAAAAACTATTTTTTTAAAAAATAAAGTATACACACTCATCACTAATAAAAAGCCCGCACCCAGCATAGCAATAAAGGTCTTATGTGCTAATGCAAGTGTAAAAAAACCAGTAAAAAAATTGCAAATAAATAATAAACCAATATCACTCATAGAAACGCCCGCTACAAAAACATAGCCTGCTTTATGGCCATTGGTTAAACTTTGTTTTAATATTGCAAAAATAACGGGTCCAATAGAAATACTTAAAATAAGTCCCAGTAACAAACCTTTTAAAATGGGGGCAATCATAATTAAGCTATAAATTTTTTCCAATCATCTAATATACCACCTTTAATAACTCTTGGAAACTTATGCTGGCCGCCCACCTTGCCCTTGCTGCTCATAAAATCCATAAATACAGATTCTTTTAAAACCGTTATAAAAACTTTTTTTAAAGCACTTTTTCTCTCTGTGGCATAATCGTCATTTAATTCAATTAATTTCTGATCAATATTTTTTATGAGTAAATCGCTATCCACTGTTTCGTTACAGGCAACATACCAATGATGTGCAAATAAACTTTCATAGGGCACGCCCGTCACACCAAACTCTGGAATAGATATATTCATTTCCTCACTCACTAGTTGAATAGCCTTATTCATATTATCAACACTAAGGTGTTCACCTACTAAACTTAAAAAATGTTTTGTTCTCCCTGTAATAATAATTTCGGCATTGGTTTTATCAATAAAGCGAATAGTATCTCCAATTAAATAACGCCAAGCACCAGCTACTGTACTAATTAAAATAGCATAATCTTTATTTTCTTCTACTTCATGAATTAATAAAGCATTAGGGCTTTCATTCATCTCTCCATTTTCGTCAAAGTTGTTTTCATCAAAAGGAATAAATTCAAAAAAAATATGTTGGTTGAAGGATAAACGCATACCCACACCATCTTGTTTATCCTGCCATGCCAAGAAGCCTTCGCTGGCCAAATAGGTTTCAATATAGGTGATAGGTTTTCCTAATAATTTTTCAAAACCATGTTTATAAGGCTCAAAGCTTACCCCACCATGTGCAAAAAAATCAAGATTGGGCCATATCTCGTGAATATTATTCAGCTTATATTTTTCAATTACCATTTCAATACACATCTGTATCCAAGCAGGTACCCCTACAATAAATCCAATATCCCAGTCAGGTGCTTTTTCTACAATCTCTTCTAATTTCTTATTCCAATCTCTATTCTTAGCAATTTTTTTACCAGGCTTATAAAAAGGTTGAAACCAAAAAGGGTTTTTTTTCGCAGTAATGCCACTTAGATCACCCGCATAATAACCGGCTTCTTTTTGTAAGTCTGTGCTGCCACCCAAGGTAAGCCAGCCCTTACCAATGGATCCAAAATTAACATTGCTATATTTAAACAAACTAATTAGTTGCTTAATCATTAAAATTTTATTGCCTCTTAATAAATCATTGGTAATAGGAATGTATTTACTAGCAGATTCACTGGTACCACTACTTAAGGCAAAATATTTTATTTTACCCGGCCAACAAATATCTGATTCCCCTTCAAGGGTACGGTGCCACCAGTCCTTATAAATTTTATTATAATTATAGGCAGGTACCGACTGCTGAAAAACCTTATCCGGCCTTTTGCTTAATAAAATTTTATCAAAATGAAACTGCTGGCCAAAAGCAGTATACTTTGCTCGGCGCAGTAATTTTTTGAGCACGCGCAGCTGTGCTCTTTTGGGGCTTCTTGGGGGAATGCCCAAGGCTTTTTGAATACTTTTTGGTAGGTTAATCTCAAAAATTGGCATCTACAGATTCGGGGTTTATTTTTTAAAGATTATCTACAAAAATAGGAATGTTATTCGAGCAAACGCACCTACTTTTGCCATATGATTAAAAATACACTTTTAAAGGCTGTAGAGGCCGGTGGTAAAGAATTAAAGCATTTTTTTAACGGTTCTTTTACAATTTCTAGCAAGGGTTCTCTGAACGACCTCGTAACCGAGGCAGACCATGCTGCAGAAAAGGCCATTTTCAAGGTTATTCAAGAGGCCTTTCCCACCCATTTTATTTTAAGTGAAGAAACAGGTGAAATCAAACAAGATTCCAAAATTAAATGGATTATTGATCCAATAGATGGCACCATCAATTTTGCCAATGGAATTCCTATTTGTTGTGTGAGTATTGGGGTGGAAGAAGAAGGTAAAATGATTTTAGGCGCCGTATACAATCCCCTTATGAATGAACTTTTTATTGCAGAAAAAGGGAAGGGTGCGACTTTAAACGGAAATAAAATTAGGGTAAGCGATAAAGATAATTTATTAAGTAGTTGTTTAGTCACTGGCTTTCCCTATCAATATTTAGATACTGAAAACGGACCCTTACAAATTTTTGAAAAATTAATTCGCAAGGCCATTCCGGTTCGACGATTAGGAAGTGCTGCCATAGATTTATGTTGGACTGCTGCAGGCAGGTTCGATGGATTTTATGAACATAAACTGCAAGCCTGGGATAGTGCTGCAGGTTTTTTAATGGTAGAAGAGGCGGGCGGAAAAGTAACGGACCTAAAAGGAAACCTCTACAGCCCCTACCAGCCGGGCATTATAGCCACCAATGGTAAAATACATGATCAATTATTAGATGTTATAACAGGTGGAAATTTATAAATTATTTTATGTCAACAGAAAGAACTGAAATTGATAAATTAGGCGAATTTGGTTTAATAGACCATCTCACAGAAAATTTTGAAACAAATAATGCCTCTACTATTCTATCGATAGGAGATGATGCAGCCGTGATAGATCATTTTGGAAAACAAACAGTCATTACCACCGATTTATTAATTGAAGGCGTACACTTCGATTTAATGTATACTCCTTTAAAACATTTAGGCTATAAAGCAGTGGTGGTAAACCTAAGTGATATTTATGCAATGAATGCGCTACCTACTCAAATAACGATGAGCATTGCCTTTAGTAATCGATTTAGTTTAGAAGCCTTGGAAGAATTTTATGAAGGGGTGAATATTGCTTGTGAAAAATACGATGTAGATTTAGTGGGGGGAGATACTTCTACTTCTCAAAAAGGTTTTATTATTTCAGTTACCGCCCTTGGTGAAGTGGCACCGGACAAATATATAAAAAGAAGCACGGCTGAAAGTGGAGACCTGATCTGCGTTTCAGGCGATTTGGGTGCTGCTTTTTTAGGATTAACACTTATGGAGCGCGAGAAAAAAATATTTGTAGAGAATCCAAAAATACAACCCAATTTAGAAAACGAAGATTATATAGTAGGTCGTTTATTAAAACCAGAAGCCAGAAAAGATATTATTGAAATTTTAGAAAATCAACAAATACTAGCTACTTCCATGATGGATATTAGTGATGGCTTAAGTAGTGAGGTTTTGCACTTGTGCAAACAAAGTAATTTAGGATGTAGAATTTATGAAGAAAAAATTCCAATTCATGATGCTAGCCGTGCGGCTGCTTTTAAGTTTGGTTTAGACCCCACCGTATGTGCATTGAATGGTGGAGAGGACTATGAACTTTTATTTACGATGAAACAATCCGATTACGACAAAATAACCCTACAAGAAGAAATTAGTGTGATAGGCTATATGTGTGATAAAGAAGAAGGCGCTAAATTAATTACCAAGGGTAAAAATTTATTTGATATTACCGCACAGGGTTGGAATGCATTTGGAAAATAAAGCAAACTTAGCCTACCATCATTTTAATTAAATTAAGGTCCTCGCTTAAGCAAGCCAGGTCGGCCTTTCCGCCTATTTCAATACAACCTTTAATTGTAGCGTGGTTCATTACCCTGGCCGGATATACGCTACACATTCTTATGGCTTCTCCTAATTCAATACCTACTTTTTCCACTAAGTTTTTTACTGATTTTAATTGCGTTAAGGCAGAGCCACTTAATACACCATGGCTTTCATATTTATCTCCTACAAGTGTATGTTGATACACACCAGTACTAGTAGTGGTTACTGCGTCGGTAATACAAAATAAGCGGTCGCCCATCATTTTTTTAGCAATTTTAATAGCATCAAAATTAACATGATAACCATCTGCAACCAAACTACACATAGCAGTGGGGTGATTAAACAGAGCGCCCACCATACCGGGAGCTCTGTGCTGCAAACTACTCATAGCATTGTATAAATGGGTACCTACTGTTATACCCTTATTTAAAAAACTAGTTGCTATTTCATAAGACCCATTAGTATGTCCTGCAGAAATTACAATATTATTTGCTTGTATTAAATCAATAATTTTTTGATCTACTACTTCTGGTGCAATGGTAATCATACCAATATAATCTTTTCCATATTCAATGATTGCCTTCACTTCTTCATAAGAAGGTGAATGAATAATTTCAGCCTGATGTGCGCCTTTTTTTTCTACATTAATCCATGGCCCTTCAATATGGAGCCCCATACAACCCTTACCACCATTAGCTTTATAGGCTCTAACAGCATCTATAGACTTTATAATAATATCATTCGACTGAGAAGCAATGGTAGGTTGAAAATAAGCAGCACCTCCAGCTAAACAATAACGGTAAGTTTTTTCAATAGTGTCCGCATCAGGAAATTCAGATAACAATTTATTTTCTGCACCATAAATTTGTAAATCAATTAAGGCAGGTATGACTAGTGGCATTGCATTATGAGCATCATAGCCGTCCCCACTTATATTTTTTATAATTCCATTTTCTATTTCAATCACCACTTCCTTTATCCAATCATTCCCTGTAAATAATTTTTGGACAGATAAACTTATGTGCATTGTATTTTAATTTCTAATTATTGAATTTGAAAAAAATCGGCGTCCTTCCAAAAAGGAAATTGATTTCTAGCGGTAGTAAGCTCTTCTTTTTGTAGTGTAATGGTAAATACGTCTTCTTTGTAAGCGCAGTGGTAGAGCACTTCTCCAAGGGGTCCTACAATTAAGGAGTCCCCACTATGTGCTATATTATTGCCATCTATGCCTACTCTATTGACACCAATAGTATAGCACTGGTTTTCAATGGCACGAGCTGTTAATAATGTTTTCCAGGCATGATTTCTTTTCTCTGGCCAATTGGCAACATATAAAAGTATATCATATTCTTCCCCTTGTTGACGCGCCCAAACAGGAAAACGTAAGTCATAACAAACTTGTAAATTTATTTTCCAACCTTTTACACGCGCAATTAATCTTTTGCTTCCTGCTGAATAATGTTGGTCCTCACCCGCAAAAGCAAACAAATGCCTTTTATCATAATAACCTAATTCTCCATTGGGCAAAACCCAAATAAGTCTATTATAAAATCGAGCTTCTTTATTAATATTTTCTTCTTTGATAATTAAAGAGCCTACTATTATTACTTTTTTTAGTGCGGACAACTGCTTCATCCATTCAACGCTAGGCCCATCCATGGTTTCAGCAAACTCAGTAGGTTGCATACTAAAGCCTGTACTAAACATTTCAGGAAGTACCACTACCTCTGTATATTCTTCAATACCCATTATTTTTTTAGCCAATAGTTCTAGGTTGGTCGCTTTATCTTCCCAAACCAAATCGGTTTGTATAAGGGAAAAACTAAGGGTGGATACAGACATTCTTTTTTCTTATTTACTAAAGATACAATATTCAAATAAAATAGCTACTTCTTGTTTAGTGCTTGTATGATGGGACTTATTAAGTTTGATTCAAAGCCCCTTTGATTTAAAAAGGATTGTGTTTTAGCCATGCGACTCATGCCCCTTTCGCCTTTTAATGAATTCCATTTTTTGGTAGCCAGGTTCAATAATGTTTTTTTATAAGCCTCTTCATCAATACAGAGCAATGCCTTTTTTATGTTCACCGGACTTACTCTTTTTTGTTGTAAGGCATATTTTATTTTTTGTTTACCCCATGACTTTATTCTAAAATGACCCCCTGCAAAACTTTCTGCAAATCTTGCTTCATTTAAAAAATTATCTGAAATTAAATCTGAAATTATTTCTTCCACTTCAACAGGGGTCATACCAAAAGCATAGAGCTTATCTCTTACCTCTTGCTGGGCCCTTTCTTGGTAAGCACAAAAATGCCGTATCCTTTGTATAGCCTGCTCTTTGCCTATTCTAATGTTTTGCATTTTGTAGATAAGTATGTCAATAAGAAATGCTAAAATAGCTTTTTAATCTTAAGATTTTGCATTAGTTTCGTTAGTGTTATTTAAGGTTATTTAGCCCAGTAAAACCGTATTATCCTATGAAATTTATCGTTTCTTCTTCTTCGCTTTTAAAACACCTTCAACAAATTTCAGGTGTTATTAATACCAACACTGTTCTTCCTATCTTGGAAGATTTTTTATTCGAAATTGAAGATAAAAAATTAAATATTGTGGCCACCGATTTAGAAACGGTCATGCGCGTTCAAATGGATGTGGAAAGCAAGGCCAATGGTCGTGTTTGTATTCCCGCTAAAATATTAATTGATTCTTTAAAAAATATTGCAGACCAACCCCTTACTTTCAATATAGATAAAAACTATAGCGTAGAAATTACCAGCGATAATGGTAAGTACAAAGTAATGGGAGAGAATCCGGATAATTTTCCGAAAGAACCTACAGCTGATGATACTACTGGCTTTGACATGACGAGTAATAGTTTATTAACGGCTATCAATAAAACATTATTTGCTGTAAGTGGCGATGATTTACGCCCCGCCATGACAGGTGTATTCTTTGAATTAACCAAGGACAGCGTTCAGTTTGTAGCCACCGATGCTCATCGTTTGGTACGTTATAAAAGAACCGATACCAAGGCAAAACAAAACGCTTCTTTCATTGTGCCTAAAAAACCATTGAACTTATTAAAGAACGCTTTACCCGATAACGAAGACCCAATCACCTTAAGTTTTAATAATAATCATCTTTTTGTAGACCATGGTTCTACACAATTAATTTGTCGATTAATTGATGCGCGTTTTCCAGACTATAAAGTAGTTATTCCTTCAGATAACCCATACCGCCTAACAGTGAACAAGCATGATTTTCAAAATGCGCTTCGTCGTGTGAATGTATTTAGTAATAAGAGCACGAATCAGGTAGCATTAAATATTACAGGCAATGAATTACAAATGGCAGCCCAAGACATTGACTTTAGTTTTGAAGGAAATGAGCGTATGAGTTGCGAATACAAAGGTGAAGACATTCAAATAGCATTCAATGCAAAGTTTTTAATTGAAATGTTATCTGCCGCCGATACCGATGATATATTTTTAGAACTCTCTACACCTAGCAAGGCCGGCCTTATCAAGCCCTCTGAGCAAGCACCAGGAGAGGACCTGCTTATGTTGGTCATGCCTTTAATGTTAAATAACTAATATAATACCTACCCTATAAAGCTTTTATTTGATTACTTAAATAAGCTGTTTAATAATTGCTTTAACAATTGCTCTAATAATTAAACCCGCTGGCCCAATCAATGGTACATCGGGTTTTTTTATTTACATTTATACTATAAATAAACGACCATGCTAGAATTTATAAAAAACTATTTTGCACATATACCAAGTGCGCACAGGGCCTTGTTATTAGCAGGAGGCATTAGCTTTTTCTGGTTGGTGGAAATAGCAGTACCCTTATTTAATTTTAAATACAATAAGCTTAGACATGCGGGCCTGAATTTCTTTTTTACACTTACCACCATTGTCATTAATTTTTTATTCGCACTTGTAATGGTAAAAATCAGCGACTGGACGGTTGCAGAAAATTTTGGATTACTTCATATTATTCAATTAAGCCCTTGGGTGGAAGCCATTGCGGGTTTATTATTATTAGATTTTATAGGTGCTTATTTAGTACATATGATAGAACATAAAGTAAAATTTTTATGGAAATTTCATATGGTACACCACGCCGATACGCAGGTAGATACCACTACAGGCAATCGACATCATCCGGGTGAGTCGGTGGTAAGAGCTGTGTTTGCTATTTTGGCTGTATTTGTTTTAGGCACACCAATATGGATAGTGATGGTATATCAAAGTTTAAGTGTGGTGTTAACACAATTTAATCATGCAAATATTAAAATACCCAAATGGTTCGATCAAAGTTTTGGATACATTATTGTATCTCCCAATATGCATAGAACTCATCATCATATTAAGCGTCCACAAACCGATAGTAATTACGGAAATATATTTTCTTTCTGGGACCGTTTATTAGGTACGTATAACTATACCCCTATGAATGAAATTATTTATGGACTAGATGTAATGGACAATTCAAAAGATAAGTCCTTGGCTTATCAACTCAGGGCGCCTTTTGATAAATCGATAAAATCAGATTACTAATCTAGTTTTTAAAAGATAAATAAGCTAAAAACGAAATGACCAAAATTGGAGCCTTTATTCCTGCCCGCTATGCGGC
>JBAXWU010000027.1:0-18108 GCA_037128235.1 Chitinophagia bacterium
CAAAAGTGGCATTAAACGCTTCACTAAATTTAGACTTAACAGTCAATCCCGATTTTTCTCAAGTAGAAGTAGACGAACAAGTAACTAACCTTACCAGGTTCAATATTTTTCTTCCAGAAAAAAGAGGTTTCTTTTTAGAAAATTCAGATTTGTTTTCCAATTTTGGTATGCCCTTTATAAGACCTTTTTATTCTAGAACTATTGGACTAGATAAAGACGGTAATAAAATTCCTATTTTATTTGGAGCAAGAATGTCTGGTAATTTAGACCCTTCTACGCGTATTGGTGTGATGAATATGCAGACAGGTAAACAAGGAAATTACTCAGCCGAAAATTTCACTGCCTTTACTTTGCAAAGAAGTGTATTGAAGCGTTCCATTATAAAAACTTACTTTTTAAATAGAGAAAATTTTATTTCAGAAGCAGAAGCAAAGAAAAATCCATTAGATAAATATGGTCGTAATGCCGGGCTAACTTTTGAGTATTCAAATACAGCAGGAACATTTAGTAGTTGGACCGATATACATAAATCTTTTAAGTCAGGCATTAATGACGATGATATTTATGCAACCACTGGATTTATGACAAATTCAAAACACTGGTCTTATATTTCACTTATTGGAAGCCTAGGTAAAAATTATTACACCGACATGGGTTATGTGCAAGGCATTGATAATTATGACGCCATTAGAGATACGACTATTCGAGTTGGTTTTAAAAATATATTCAATTCGCTTAGCTACAAGTTATTTCCTGCAAATGGCCCCATTGGTAAAATGGTTTTGAAAATTGAAAGTTTCACTACGCTACATCCCGATAATTCCATTAATCAAGCCGATAATAAATTGGGATCTGATTTTCAATTCAAAAACGCTTCACTTTTCAGTCTTGATTTAAAAAATACAATTGTCAACTTGTTATATCCTATTTCTTTTACTAAAGGGGTTCCATTGCCTATTGGAAATTATACTTTCAATCAGATTCAGATAAAATACAGTTCTGATATGAGAAAAATATTTGGAATAGAAGGTATTTTGAATATAGGTCAGTTTTATAATGGGCAAGTAAAAGGAATTTCCATGGGCATTACTTACAGAAACCAACCCCATTTTAAAGTTTTATTAAGCGCTCAATTTAATAATATCGTATTTCCCAACCCCTATGGCAGCACCAATTTAGTATTGTTACAACCAAGGGTGGAGTGGAATTTCAGTACAAAATTATTCTGGACCACTTTTATTCAATACAATACACAGAGCAATAACTTCAATATTAATAGCCGCCTACAATACAGGTTCAAGCCTATGAGCGACTTCTTCTTGGTATACACCGATAACTACTTTACCGACCCTCTATTTAAAAATAAAAATAGGGCGCTAATTTTTAAATTTAGTTACTGGTTTAATTTGTAGTGGCAACTACTAAAAAAGTAGTTTTCACCTCAAAATAACTGTTCTAGCCTTATTTGTGAGCCTCAGGATAAGCCGTTTGTACCTTTTTTTCAAAAAAACTTTAACTAATTAGGGCTGTTTTAATTACATAGAGGATATTTGCACCCTAATGCAAAATCGAGACCAGCAGCTTTCCTTATTAATAAAATCTTACAGAAAGCTTTGCTTGCTTTCGATATGGCTATTTATTGGATACGGCACTCAAGCTCAAAATATTTCAGATTTTCAAAAAGATTTTCAATTAAACATTCAACCCACTACAAATGCCATTGTACTAGATGGTATTTTAGATGAACCCGTTTGGAAAACAGCTACACTTGCTAATAATTTTACAAAAAAATATCCCAATAATATAGGCGCTCCAAAGCAAGCGACAGAAGTACTTATGACCTATGATGATAAAAATATCTACTTCGCCTTTAAAGTATTTGCTAAAGAGGAACAAATTATCAAAAGTTTAAAAAGAGATGTAGGCTATGAAGGTTCAGATGGCGTAGCTATTATTTTAGATCCATTGAGTCAAAAAACCAATGGTTTTATTTTTGCACTCACCTCCAAAAATGTTCAATCAGAAGATGAACTCACCACCAATACTGAAGAAAAACTTTCTTATAGCTGGGATACCAAATGGAATTCTGCTACCAAAATGTATGCTGGTTACTGGATTGCAGAAATTGCCATTCCTTTAAAATCATTGAGGTATAATAATAAGCAACCATTTTGGGGCATTAATTTTTTAAGGGGTGATTTGCAAACCAATGAATATAGCTGTTGGACCAAGGTGCCTCCTATATTTAAATCCTATGATCTAGGCTACATGGGCATTTTAAATTGGCCAAGCGCTCCGCCAAAATCTAGTGCTAATAAAATACTACTTCCCTATATCACTGGAAATTCAACCACTGATGATGAAAATAAAAAATCGCTTCAAAATAATGGCAATATTGGCTTTGATGCTAAATTAACACTAAGCTCCTCTTTAAATTTAGATGTAACTGTTAACCCCGATTTTTCTCAAGTGGAAGTGGATCAACAAGTAACAAACCTTACACGATTCAATATTTTTTTACCAGAAAAAAGAACCTTTTTTTTAGAGAATGCTGACTTATTTTCCAGCTTAGGAAATTACTTCATTAGTCCATTTTATTCCAGAACCATTGGCTTAGACAAACAAGGCAATACCATACCTATATTACTTGGGGCAAGAATTTCAGGCAATTTAAATGCATCAACTAGAATTGGAATGATGAATATTCAAACAAGTGCTAAAGGGAGTTATTCACCAGAAAATTTTACGGCATTCACTATTCAAAAAAGATTTTGGCAAAGATCTTTATTCAAGACTTATTTTTTAAATAGAGAAAATTTTATTTCAGCTGCAGAGATTAAAAAAAATCCCTTGGATCAATATGGAAGAAATGCAGGTATGACTTTGGATTTAGCCAACAACGAGGGTACCAAAAAAGTAGAATTTAGTTACCATCAATCCATCAAGCCAACTATTAACAATAAGGATGCTTTTTATGAAGCTAATTTCTCTAGAACAATTAACAACTGGCGATTTTTTGGACAGATGGGCAATGTGGGGAAAAATTATTACACAGACATGGGCTATGTGCAAAGAATTGATAATTATGATGCCTTAAGAGATACCACTATAAGAGTAGGTTATAAAGATGCTTACGCCAACATCACCAAAAGACTATTTATAAACAATGGAAAAATTGGTAGAGTAGAATTTTCATTAGAAGAATTCGTCGTATTTAATGCAGATAATAGCTTTAGTGAAAATGAAAATACTTTAAAGATAAAAACAGAGTACAGAAATAGTTCAGGCTTAACATTCATGTTTACCAATTCAAATCTTAATTTATTATACCCCACCAAACCGGGCGATGGCATCCCCCTACCTTCAGGAAATTACAAATACAATCAATTCGAGTTGATGTATAATTCTGATATGCGTAAAATGTTTAGTTGGAACTCAAAGTTAACCTTAGGACAATACTATAATGGTAATATTACTGGTGTTGGAGCAGGCATCATTTGGAGAAACCAGCCCCATTTAACCCTTTCATTAAATGGAGAAATAGATAAAATTCAATTGCCCAAAATGTATGGGAATAATAATTTGATATTGATTGCCCCTAAGTTGGAATACAACTTTAATACTAAATTATTCTGGACCACTTTTGTACAGTTTAATACCCAAACTAATAATTTTAATATTAATAGCCGCTTGCAATATAGGTATAAACCAATGAGCGATTTCTTCTTAGTCTATACCGACAACTACTATACCGACCCTATGCTTAAAAATAAAAATAGGGCGCTTATCTTTAAGTTCAATTATTGGTTTAATTTGTGATAGCAAATTAAAATTATGGGCAACTCCTTTTCCATTTCAGGTCAATATGTAGATATTCTTAAAAAACATATCTACCCTGCTACTATTAGGGTTCAAAATGGAATTATTCAATCTATTGAATCTACTATAAATGCCCCCATGCAGTATTTATTGCCCGGCTTTATAGACGCCCATGTGCATATTGAAAGTAGTATGCTTATTCCTAGTTCCTTTGCACGCTTAGCAGTTACCCATGGAACCATTGGAACTATTAGCGACCCCCATGAAATTGCCAATGTATGCGGTATGCAAGGCGTTCAGTATATGATTGATAATGGTAAAAAAGTACCTTTTCATTTTTTCTTTGGTGCCCCTAGCTGTGTGCCTGCCACTATTTTTGAAACAGCAGGCGCCGCTATTAATAGTGATCAAGTAAGTAGCTTGTTAGCCAACCCCGATATTTATTACTTAAGTGAAATGATGAATTTTCCGGGCGTCTTATTCAAAGACGAAGAGGTAATGAAAAAAATAGCTGCTGCACATAAAATAGGTAAACCAGTAGATGGACATGCGCCAGGCCTTCGAGGTGAGGACGCCAAAAAATATATTGAAGCAGGTATTAGCACAGATCATGAATGTTTTACCATTGAAGAAGCCTTGGATAAATTGCAACATGGAATGAAAATTTTAATTAGAGAAGGCAGCGCTGCTAAAAATTTTGAAGCCTTGTATGAATTAATAGAAGACCACCCTTCTATGATAATGCTTTGTAGTGATGATAAACATCCGGATAGTTTATTAGATGGGCATATTAATAATTTGTGCGCACGTGCTGTAGCAAAGGGTATTGACCCAATGCTTGTTTTAAGAGCTGCCTGTATAAACCCAGTGGACCATTATAAATTACCCACAGGAAAAATGCAAGTGGGCGATGCCGCTAATTTTATTGTAGTGGAAGACCTTATTTCTTTTAAAGTAAAGCAAACTTATATTAAGGGAGACCTAGTGGCAGAAAATGGAAAATCTTTTATTAAAGAAGTAAAAGAGAAATCCATTAATAAATTTGATGCGGCTGCTATTCATGAAAAGAATATTCAAATTAGTTTGGATGAATATCCGCATCAAAATAATAAAATCGCAGTAATAGAAGCCATCAGTGGCCAGCTTATTACCAATAAATTATGGTTAAGTCCAAAATTAGAAGCAGACAAAATCATTTCAAATACTGAATCAGACATTTTAAAAATGGTGGTCTATAATAGATACTATGCAGCTCCCCCAAAAATTGCTTTTATCAAAAATTTTGGATTTAAAAATGGAGCCATTGCCTCCACTGTTGCACACGATAGTCATAACATAATAGCGGTAGGTGTATCTGATGCCGATATAGTGACTGCCATTAATTTAGTTATTAAAGAGCAAGGAGGTATTAGCTGTGTGAATGATGATGCCACTAAGGTAATGGGGCTTCCTGTTGCAGGACTCATGAGCTTAGAAGATCCCTATAAAGTGGCGGCCGACTATACTGCTATAGACTTAATGGCGAAAAGCTTGGGATCAAGCCTGGGCTCCCCTTTTATGACACTCAGTTTTATGGCCTTATTGGTGATTCCACATCTTAAATTGAGTGATAAAGGCCTTTTTGATGGAGATACCTTTAAATTATTTTAAATTGGTGTAGAAGAAACTTAGTTTTGAAACAAAATAGAAGACATGGTACATCATTTAAGCGAGAAACATAGTTTAATGAGCAATTGGATTGCTGAATTAAGAGATGTCACTATTCAAAACGACAGAATGCGTTTTAGAAGAAACCTGGAAAGAATTGGAGAAGTAGCCGCTTATGAAATGAGTAAGCTAATGCCTTATAAAATACAGGCTACTAAAACTCCATTGGGCATTCATGAATCAAAAGTATTAGAAGAGCAACCCGTACTAGCCACTATATTAAGAGCAGGACTACCCTTACACCAAGGCATGTTAAATTATTTTGATAAAGCTGATAATGCTTTTATATCGGCCTATCGCAAACACCATGATAATGGAAGTTTTGAAATAAGTATTGAATACTTGAGCTGCCCCGATTTAAACAATCGTATTGTTATTGTTTCGGACCCCATGTTGGCCACAGGCGCTTCATTAATTCAAACAATTCATGCACTTACAAAAATTTATAAACCCAAGGAACTGCATATTGTAGTAGCTATTGCTAGCAAAGAAGGTATTGAGAAGGTAGAAGCTGCGCTGGGAAAGGACATACCTATTTGGTGCGGAGATATTGACGATACCCTGAACGATAAAAGCTATATTATACCTGGCTTAGGCGACGCGGGCGACCTTGCTTACGGCACTAAAATGCAATCCTAAACCCTACAAATTGTTAAAAGAACTCATTCTAGCTATCCGTGCTTATTTTACAGCACACCGCTTTATTCTTCAACATAAGTTGTGGAAGTGGATGATCATACCCGGTATTATTTATGCTTATTTATTTTTAGTAGGTATGAATTATTTTAGTCAATCATCCAGTTTTTTTATTGAAGCCATTATTTTAAAAACAGGGTTAAAGTCTTGGGTTGATAATTTAAGTAGTGATTTAATTGGCTTTTTTATTACAATGGGCAGTTTCTGGTTATGGTTTACCCTGCTGCTATTTTATTTCGCCTTATTCAAATATTTATTTCTCTTATTATTTGCTCCTTACTTCTCTTATTTTCATTTGCGCATCGAAGCCATTAATAAAAACGAAGTCTTTGTTTTTAATAGGAAGGCCTATCAAAAGTTGGTACTAAGAGCTTGGTTATTGAATGTTACTAATTTATTATGGCAAACAGTATATCTAATTCCCATTGTAATTATTTGTACTTTACCCATTGTAGGATGGTTCACTCCCTTTCTTACCATCATTTTAGAATGTTATTTCTTTGGTTATGCCATGCTTGATTATGGCCTAGCAACAGAAAAACAAAACAGTATAGCCACGGCTGCCTATGTCAATAACCACAAGGGTTTGCCCATTGGTAATGGACTTGTATTTTATATAATGCACTTAGTGCCCATTATAGGTTGGATTACCGCCCCTTTTTATTCACTCATAGCAGCACAATTAAATACTCAAGAACTTAAAGACAAAGCATAATGAGCCAAGGAAAAGTTTTTTTATTACCCATGATTTTACATGAAGAAGGCTGGGAAGCCTTGCCTACTGATCTGGTGAAATGGATTAGACAATGTGATGCCTTTTTTGTAGAAGAAGAAAAAACAGCAAGGCGTTTTTTCAAAAAGTTATGGAAGGAAATGGTGATTGATAATTATACTTGGTTTCCTATTCATAAAGTAGAGGCCGAACAAATCAAGGCCTTTAAGGATTTATTGAAGCAAGGAAAAAATATTGGTATTATTTCTGAAGCGGGATGTGCAGGTATTGCCGACCCTGGACAAATACTGGTAGCCGCCGCTCAAGAAATGGGTATTGCTGTGAAACCCTACACAGGACCTTCCTCTATTTTATTATCTTTAATGGCCAGTGGCATGAATGGTAATTTATTTCAGTTTCATGGCTATTTACCCATTGATGTTACAGAAAAAAAGAAAAAAATTCAAGCATTAGAGGCCGATGCCATTCAAAGAAATTGTACACAGTTATTTATAGAAACTCCTTATCGTAATAATCAATTATTAGAAACTATTTTAACAACTTGTAAGCCCCAAACAAAATTATGTATTGGCGTAGATATTACAGGGCCTACTGAGTCTATTGTAACAGCTACTATGGCTCAGTGGAAATTAAAATTGCCTGAGTTACATAAAAAATTAGTTATTTTTTTAATAGGTACTTAGAAGATAGCTAGTGGCAACGTAGTTATAAAAAACGTATTTACCGAAGAAAAAGGCATTCAAAAATTTGCTAAGATGCTGGATGGAAAAATCTCCTAGGCATTTCAGAGCAGCCCATCCCCTCTTATTTATATCCAGCATTCTTTTAGCTGGACTTATTTTTGCAAAGCTATTTGTACAAGAGCAAATTCTGCTAAGTATTAGCGAGACTAGTTATCTATTAATAGTATCATTGGTTCTTTTACAATTCATTATAACTCGCTCTAGTATTGGCGCCAATACTATTACTATAATTCACCCTAATATAAAAATGATAGAAGGCCTAGTTATATACCTTATACTATTTAGCTGGGGTTTTTTACTATTCTTTATAACCAAAGAGAAAAATATATTTCAAATACCCTACCCTAAAAATTTTATTGATTATTGCAGAGACTTCGTTATAAATAAAATAAATACGACCATTGCTTCGAAAGAAGCCAATGCATTTGCACAATCATTGTTATTAGGCGTGAAGACAGACGCGAATAAAGAATTACTAAATGCTTACAAACAATTAGGTATTATTCATATAGTGGCTATTAGTGGTATGCACCTTGAAATTATTTTTAAAAATATTTTACGCATAACCCAATGGCTGCCTCGAAAAAAATTATTTAGGGTACTAGAACTATTCATTGTACTAGGCAGTGTTTGGACCTATACCCTAATGGCTTTCGCAAGCCCTTCCATTGTTAGAGCAGCTGTATTTTTTAGTATTTACTACTTAGGTAAATTTTTAGAGGCTAGTTCTTTTACATTGAATGTAATTGCTGGGGGTATTTTAATACTATTATTGTTTGATGTAAAAAATATGGAAAATATAGGGCTTCAACTTTCTTATGCTGCCGTAGTAGGTATTCATTTATTGTATCCTTTATTGAGCAAAATGTTACCCATGGACAACCCCATCTTAGTTTTTTTATGGAATAATTTATGCATTAGCATTGCGGCACAATTAACTACGCTACCTATTTTACTTTATCATTTTCATCAACTATCTTCCTTAGTATTAATAAGTAATTTTATCATGGTGCCCTTAAGTACGCTGCTATTATATGCAATTGCCCTCTTAGTCATCACTCCCAACATAATAGGACTTCCAAAAATAATTGGGCAAATAATAGAAAAATATATAATAGGTATAAATAACATCATTAGCCATTTAGATGCTCTGTCTATTAATCGCCCCCTAATGATTTCATTTGGACTAGGACAAGTGATTTTGTTTTACTTGGCAGTATTACTTATTTATGCTTGGCTTTATACAAAACGTAGTCAATGGCTACTGTATCTAACAGGCCTATTCTGCTGCTATTTCATCATAAAGTTATTCAGTCTACCCTAATTTTTGTGGAAAAGCTAAGGGAAGCAAAAAAACAGAAGGGCTTACCTTTGCGTATGGAAAAGAAAATACAATCCGCCTTAATTTCAGTTTTTTACAAAGATGGTTTAGCTCCACTTGCTAAAACCTTACATGCCTTAAATATTACTATTTATTCTACCGGTGGTACCCAACAATTCATTGAAGAATTAGGTATTCCTTGTATAGGAGTAGAAACCGTAACTGGGTATCCCTCTATTTTAGGAGGAAGAGTGAAAACATTACACCCTTCCATTTTTGGTGGCATTTTAGGTAGAAGATATGAGGACCAAGACTTGAAAGAAATGGAGCAGTATAAAATTCCCGCTTTAGATTTAGTGATTGTTGACTTATACCCTTTCGAGGAAACATTGAAAAATACCGACGAAGAAAAATTAATTATAGAAAAAATTGATATTGGCGGACCTTCTATGATTAGAGCAGCTGGTAAAAATTTCAGGGACTTAGTGGTTATTGCTGCTAAAGACGACTATTCAAAATTGAACCAAATACTAATTGACCAAAAAGGAACTACTACCCTAGAGCAAAGAAAGTCCTTTGCTGCTAAAGCTTTTGAAGTAGTCATGCAATATGATATAGCCATTAGCAATTATTTTAATCCAGCCAGCGGCAAGGTTTTAAGATATGGAGAGAACCCGCATCAAGTAGCAACTTTTTATGGCAACTTAGAGCATTGGTTTACGCAATTGCATGGCAAGGAATTATCGTATAATAATTTAGTTGATGTAGATGCAGCTATTGCTTTAATAGCCGACTTACCATTCACTAGTTTCGCTATTATAAAACATACCAATGTATGTGGCGTGGCTAAAAGAAATACTGTTTTTGAAAGTTGGCAGTCAGCCTTAGCAGGCGACCCGGAAAGTGCTTTTGGAGGTGTACTAGTAACTAATGCAATAGTGGATCTAGCTACTGCAGAAGCTATTCAAGAAATATTTTTTGAAGTATTGATTGCCCCTGGATTTGATCCTGCTGCCTTGGTTATTTTAACAGCTAAGAAAAATAGAATTCTATTACAATTAAAAAATGAAGTAAGTTTTAATCCTACGCAAAAAAAATCAATTCTTAACGGTATTTTAGAACAAGGATTAGATAATGGAAATTATAGCAAGTGGGAAGAAGTGGGCGCTAGACCAAGCTCTGACAAAGAAAAAGAAGACTTAATTTTTGGAAATATTATTTGCAAGCATTTAAAAAGTAATGCCATTGCGTTAATTAAAAATAATCAATTAGTGGGCAAGGGTTGTGGCCAAACCAGTAGAGTTGATGCCCTTCGTCATGCGATTGAAAAGGCCAAGCAATTTAAATTTGATTTAAAGGGCGCCAGCCTAGCTTCAGATGCATTTTTCCCTTTTGATGACTGTGTAAGAATTGCGCATGAAGAAGGAATAGAAGCTTATATCCAACCAGGGGGCTCAGTTAGAGATAAAGACAGCGTTACTTATTGTAAGGCCAATGGACTCGCCATGGTGATGACAGAACAAAGACATTTCAAACATTAAGACAAGCCTCATGGCTAATCAAAAAAAAGCATACTTAGCCTTAACGGTTACCAGCCTTGTATGGGGAACCACTTGGGTGGCGAGTAAAATGGGTGTATCCCATATGCCTGCTTTTGAATTAGCCAGTATTCGTCAATTTTTAGGAGGCAGTATTTATATCAGCTTTTTTTTATTAAAAGGTGAAGGTCTTCCTACAAAAAAACAATTTCTTTGGTTAATACCCATGGCTTTTTTAATGTTTGTATCCTCTAATGGTATTGCTACTTATGGTTTACAATTTATAACCAGTGGGCTTGCCGCTTTAATTGCAGCATTGTATCCTTTATCGGTGGTACTCATTGAACGTTTTTATTTTAAAGCCATAAAAATTACAGCGCAAACCTTAATTGGACTTTTATTAGGTTTATTAGGCATTGCCTTTATTTTTTACAAGGATAGTTTATTAGTGCATGGATCGCATTATGCATTAGGCGTTGGCTTATCTTTTTTTGCGATGATTACTTGGAGTGTAGGTTCAATTATTATAGCAAGAAATAAAATTGATATGAATGCTTATTACTCCATTGGATGGCAAATGCTTATAAGTGCTGTGACCATGGGTCTATTCACATTGTATACGGGTAACTATATTGCAATACATGAAATACCTGCTATTTCTTGGGGGGTTATTATTTACATGGTTATTGGCGGGTCGGTCTTTGCTTTTATTTCATTTATCTATAGCATGAAACATTTAAATCCTGCTATTGCTTCCTTATATGCATATATAAATCCCATTGTAGCCATTTGGGTAGGCTCTTTATTACTGAATGAAAAAATGAGTTTTACTAGTATTGTGGGTACTATTTGCACCCTCATTGGTGTATACTTAGTAAACAGAAGTTTAAAAAATCAGAAAGATCCGGTGGTAGCCATTTCTGATGCAGACGGCATGTAATGATGTAGTTAAAAGTTTATTCTATATGAGAAACTTAAACTGCTGAAATGTAACTCTAGCACTGAAATGTAAAATTATTTCTTATGCTCTTCCTTCCAAAGTTGATTAAATGTTTTAGCAGGGAATTCAAGAGGAGCTCTTTGACTACTCCATCCTTTAAACATCTTATTAATTACCCAATTTTTTATGGGGGCAGTACCTTGATTCATTAGCCTTCTATTCATAGAGGTTTGTTTCCAAGCTTTCCAAGCAAACTTTTCAGCATAGCTAGCTTCTCCTAATTCTACCGCCTCTTTTCTATTCTCTAATAATAATTCATGTAAATTAATTTTAATCGGGCATACTTCTGTGCAATTACCACAAAGGCTAGAGGCATAACTTAAATGTTTATAGTCGTGCATACCTCTTAAATGAGGTGTAATTACACTTCCAATAGGTCCACTATAAGTAGTGTCATAAGCATGTCCTCCAATATTTTTATAGATGGGACAAGCATTTAAACATGAACCACATCTTATACAATAAAGTGCTTCTCTACTTTTTGCATTGGCTAATAAATCGGTACGGCCATTGTCCAATAAAATAACATACATTTCTTCAGGACCATCCGATTCACTCTCTTGTCTTGGACCTGATATAATACTATTATATACTGTCACTTGTTGTCCTGTACCATAAGTAGCAAGTAAGGGCCAAAATAATCCAAGGTCATTGATGGAAGGAATCATTTTTTCAATACCTACTACTACAATATGTGTTTTTGGCCAAGACGCCGATAAACGCGCATTGCCCTCATTTTCTGTAACGGCAATAGCCCCCACATCAGCAATAATAAAATTAGCGCCTGTCACGCCTATTTCAGCCTGCACATATTTTTCTCTTAAATTTTTTCTAGCCACCAAGGTTAATTGCGCTGGTGTTAAATTAATATCGGTACCTAATTTTTCATTAAATAATTTTGCTACATCCTCCTTACTTTTATGCATGGCAGGTGTAACAATATGATAAGGCGCTTCTCCATCCATTTGTTGAATGTATTCTCCTAAATCGGTTTCAACACTTTCAATACCTACCGATTCTAAATAATTATTTAAATGAATCTCTTCAGTGACCATACTCTTGCTTTTCACAAGAGATTTACAATTCTTTTGTTTGCAAATTTCACCAATAAAATGTAAGGCTTGTTCACTGTCTTCGGCCCATAATACTTTGGCCCCTCTTTTGGTAATTTGTTCTTCAAATTGATTTAAGTATAAATCTAAATGTTCAATGGCTTCCCATCTTTTATTCTTGGCTAATTCTTTGACACGATTTAAATCAGTGAATTGTTCTTTGCCTTTAGGCACCACGGCATTGTACTTACCAATATTAAAATTAATTTTTTTATAATGGGATTTGTCAAGCGCTTTTGCGGTGCTTTTTTCAAGAAAGGAGGCTGCGTAAATACTTTCCATGAGGACAAAAATAGCTATTTATTTTTAAGATGTTTTGCTGTAGCATCCAAGGTCTCATAAAATGTTTCCCCATACTTTCTAACAATGGACTCCTTTAAAAACTGGTAGGCAGGCACTTTTAATTTCACGCCCAAGGAACAGCCCGATTTGCATAAATCTTCACGAGGCTCATAGTTTACATACTCCATCTTAGGATCTAACTTGCTTTGCTGTATTTTAATGGGAAATAAGTGACAACTAAGGGGCTTTTTCCAAGGAATCTTGCCATCATTATAGGCTTGCTCAAAGGCGCATTTGATGACACCTTTTTCTTTATAGCCATAAGCACATATTTTGCCATTAACGGTAGGTGTTACCCAGCCAAATTCACGATCATATAAATAAGGACCTACCTCTTTCACCTCTTTAATACCTTCCTTGGTCATATAAGGTTTTACCTTTTCATAAAATTCCTTGACATACTCTTTTTCTTTATTTTCAAGTGGTGCACCTGCATCCCCATCTTCGCAACAGGCTCCCTTACATTTAGATAAGTCACATACAAATTGTTCTTCCACTAGCAAGTCGCTCACTAAAACATTGTCAATAATAATCATTGGAAAATTTTATAGGATAAAGATATCATTTTTTCCATCTAAATGTGTTCAAAATATGTTGGATGTCTTCTAGTAAAAATGCATTGACAGGGGCCAAGGAATCTTGATTGGGGGTGGCATCATAATACAAGGCCCCTCTAAAAAAATGATGGGTAGAATCGGTTACAAAAAACTGATAGGGCGTTGCTACTTCACCTCCAATGGTAAAAAAAACACCTTCTACTCCTTGCGCATTTCGGAAGACAGAGTCTGCAATGGAGCTAGCCCTATTATTATGATTATTGGCAAAAGTGTAGGCATCGCTTATTAAAGTATCCAATTGTTTTGCTTGCATGGCTATATAACTAACATAGATGGTAGCCTCTTGGCCTGGAAATCGAATATTCAACCATTTGCCTTTTTGTATACTTGTTCTTTCCTTATTTACATTCTCCTCTATGACTGCATAACGAGGATACTCAAAACTATAAGGAGCAGCGGCTTGATCAAAAGCTTGGTAGGACTTTTCAGGAAAAAAAAGTTTTGAATAACCTTTATGTTTAGTGGTATAAGTACTATTACAGGCCGCTAAAAATAAAATACAGAAAAATAAAGCAATAAGTACTTTGCCTCTTAGCTTAGACATGTAAGATATTTTGGGTTGGCAAAGGCGTAATAATTAATTGAACTTTATGAATTCTATTTTTTTGAATTTCAAGTACTGTAAAACTAAATTGTTTGAACTTAACTACTTGTTGAACCGTTGGAAAGGCACCTGCTAATTCTAAAAATAATCCTGCCACGGTATCGCTCTCCCCTTTTACCGTATCAAAATAAGTAGTGGCCATTTCGATAAAATTACAAAAATCAATAATGGTTGTTTTTCCTTCAATGATATAATGGTACTCATCTATTTTTTTAATCATAGATTCCTCCTCATCAAATTCATCTTTAATATCTCCGACAATTTCTTCTAATATATCCTCTAATGTAATGATACCGCTGGTTCCACCGAATTCATCCACTACTATGGCAAAGTGAATACGCTTTGCTTGAAACTCTTTTAATAAGTCTTCAATCATTTTTTGTTCATGTACAAAAAAGGCTGTGCGAATTAAGGGTTTCCAATCATAGTCTGCATTTTCATTAATATGAGGAATGATATCCTTGGTATGGATAATACCCGCAATGGTATCTAAGTCTTCTTTATAAATAGGAAAGCGACTATAATTATGTTCTTTAATATGTGCTAATAAATCATTAAAAGAAATAGAGGCGTCTACCCCACAAACATCTAACCTTGTTTTCATAATTTGTTTAACAGAAATATTGCCAAACTTAACAATGCCCTTTAAAATGCTTTTTTCATTGGCTTGATTATTCACAGAAGTAGTTAATTCAATAGCATGGTCTAATTCTTCCATACTATATGAACTACCTACTCTTTTTTGCTCTAATTTTTTTTCAATCAAATTAGTATACTTCACTAGTAAACCACTGGGTTTTGAAAAAATAATATACACTACTTGAATAATAAAACCAAAGTCTTGAGCAAAACGGATATTATTTTGAGTAGCCATTACTTTAGGTAAAATTTCTCCAAAAAATAAAAGTAGTAAAGTAACGACGATGACCTTAATAATAAATTCCAAACCTGGAAAGGAGATAGCGTCGAAAATAAAGAAATGATCAATTAAAATATTGGCAATTAAAATAATACAAATATTGATAAAGCTATTGGCAATGAGCATGGAGCTCAATAATTTTTTAGGCTCCTCTAATAAAGAAACAATTCTCTGAAAGGGCTTATGCTTTTTTGTTTTTAATACTTGAATGTCTTTATAAGATAAAGAAAAGAAGGCCACTTCCGATCCTGCAATCACAAAAGAAAGAACCAATAAAATAAGTATTAAAATAAATAAGCCGCTGTCTTCTTGCAGACTAGCCATGTTGGCTGTAAGTAAATTAAACATGTTGGCTGTGCGTAAATTAAATAAAGGCCCCGAGTGAGTTTCCAATTTGGATGAATTTATGATGGAAAGTTACCATTTTTACAAAGAAAAACCTGATTTCCCCTTAGCCAGTACCATTTTTAAAAAATCGTTAACGATTTTAGGAAATGGATACTTCTTAAACCCTTCTTTTTTAACCCATAAGGCCTTGGCAAATAGGGCAGGTTTCTTATTTAAGTGTAGGATAATAAATCTTGCCTCAATTTGCTGATGCGTAAGTGTTTGTTTATAAACAGCAGCAGCAGGCAGTATCGAAATAATATTTTTTGTAGAGAGGACTAAAGGCTCCAAGATAAATTTTTGAATATATTTTTTATCAATGGCTACCATTCTTTCATTTTCAATTAAATAAAATTGATACAAGTTGGACCAGATATCACCGAGTCCTCTTTTTTGAATTAAGAATTGGTCATCGTATTTAAAAATTAAAAAATCAAAGAACCTATTTTTCTTTTGAATAGTTTTTAATTTAATAGGTAATAAGTTCACTTGGTTTTGCGTAAAGGCCATACATTTTTTTTGCATGACACAGCTAGGACATAGAGTAGCCATGGGTTTGCAAACGGTGGCTCCAAAATCCATTAAGGCTTGATTATAAATACCTGCATGCGTTGTAGCTAAATTTTCGCTGGCAATTTTATTAAATATTTCAATACCTTCTTTAGTATCAATGGCTGTGGCAATGCCATAAAATCTTGAAAAAACCCTGAACACATTTCCATCCACCACGGCATAGGGTAAATTATAAGCAAATGATGCGATGGCCGATGCGGTATAGGGCCCCACACCCTTTAATAATAATAAACCTTCATAGGTAGTGGGAAATTTTCCTTTGAACTGATTTACAATATGCCTTGCTGTAAATAATAAATTTTTACATCGATTATAATAACCTAATCCTTCCCAGAGCTTAAATACTTTTTCATCCTTTGCTGCTGCTAATTGAAAGATGGTAGGAAAGTTTTTTAGAAACTTTTCATAGTAAGCCCAACCTTGTTCGACCCTGGTTTGTTGTAAAATAATCTCACTTAGCCATATTTTATAGGGATCTTTCTCCCCTTTCCAAGGCATGGGTCGATGATTCTCATTTTCATTCCAGTTTAAAAGCAAACGGGTAAAGGGGCTAGGCATGAGGACAAAAATGGATTAAAATTGGGAAAATACATTCAAAATAGACATAAATTCAGTTATTACACATTTATATAATATTATATATAAATAATATATATGTATATAAGCCTATAATTATGGGCTAAAATGGATAAAAATATTGGAATATAGTTGCAGAAAGGTAAAATTTAATTTATTTTTAATACTGAACACCAAAATTAAACTTCATGAGAAAGTCTGATCTTATCAATCAAATTTCTGAAAAAACTGGAATCCCTAAAGTGGACGTATTAGTTACTTTAGAAACTATGTTTAAGGAAGTGAAAGAAAACTTAGCGAACGGCCAAAACATATACATACGTGGCTTTGGCAGCTTTATTACTAAGAAAAGAGCCGCTAAAATTGGACGTAATATTAAAAAGAATATTGCCGTTCAAATTCCTGAACATTTTATTCCTGCATTCAAACCAGCAAAAGAATTTGTAAACGAGGTTAAAAGCAAACTTAAGTAACTTACCTTTGCGAGAAATTGACCTATTTTGAAGAAACCACAGATTATTGTTGTTTTTGCTGGCTTGCTTTTATTAAGCATCCTCTACTTTTTAGTCCCCAAATCTAAAAAAACTGATTCTTCCGTTTCTAGCCAAGTAGCTGCTAATGAAGAACTTAGCTCTAAATCTATTGTAGATGGCGCTAAGCTAAATCTGAATGCAGACCAAAAAATTATATTATTATCAATTGAAAATCAGTTAGTTAGGTCGAAAACAGTAAGCGATAGTTTGAAGGCTTATAAAAACCTCATTCAATATTGGGCAGATTCAGCTCAACGCATTGAACCTTATTTATATTACAGTTACAGCGCTGCTTTGTTGGAAAATACTGAAAAAAGCCTCACTTTTGCAGCCCAGCTGTTGGTAAATAACTTAACAACGCCTGACGCACCACCTGCCCTTCAGAAATGGATGGCAATAAATGCAAAAGTTCTTTTAGAGAAAGCATTGGTTATCAATCCTATAAATGATACATCAAAAATAAATTTAGGTGCCTGCTACCTGTTTGGAAATATTTCAGACAACCCTATGCAAGGCATTTTAAAGGTGAAAGAAGTAGTGGACAAGAATCCTCAAAATACTTATGGCCAACTTATTTTAGCATTAGGGGGTAAGAAATCGGGACAGTATGAAAAAGCCATCGAACGTTTTTTAATCATCATCAAGCTTGAACCCAATAACATTGAAGCCATGGTAAACCTGGCTGAGTGTTATGAATTGACCAACCAAAAAAATAGCGCCATCGAGTGGTATACCAAAGTAAGAGAAAAGGTAAATATACCCGCAGCGAAACAAGCAGTAACTAAAAGAATTCAAGATTTAAAGAAATAACATTTTATAACAAAAATTATTCGACATGCCTTGTGGTAAAAAAAGAAAGCGTCATAAAATTGCGACGCACAAAAGAAA
>JBAXWU010000028.1:0-16798 GCA_037128235.1 Chitinophagia bacterium
CAATAATACAAAGTATAATGGACATGACTAAAAATATAACCCCAATTTTAGTAGCCCTTTCATTTAAGTTAGTCACTAAATTTTTAGGATATTGAATATCGGCAACATCTTTGCTAAACGAATTTTTAATAGCGGCTGTAATTTTTGTTAAGCTATCTGTATTTACATAATTAGCTTTGGCATAAAAGTCAACACTTTCTGGAAGTGGATTAGCCTCTAAAATTTTAGCCCAGTCTTCATTATTTTCTTTATTCCAAATAGCCTTCGCTTTTTCTTTATTAATATATTCTACATTTTTGGCATAGGGCTGACTTGCTATAAATTGCTGAATTTTACCCACTATATTTTTGTCAGCAGTTCTCACATAAACACTAATACGAATATCCTCTTTGAAGCTGTCCCCAATAGACTGAAGGTTTAAAAATAACCAGCCCATAATGCCCATAATAAATAAAACAATAGCCACCCCTACAATACTATAAATATAGTTGGGTTTACTGCGTTTCAGCGCCGAAGTTCCGGTAGAAGCCATAGCCTTAAAATTTTGTTTGTTCGCTTTGCAAATGTAGGGTTTTGAACGCTAATGGCTTACATTTGCAGAGGGTGAATTCGGACATTTTTTACTCATAATGGGGTCGGCCCAAAATTTGGTTAAAGAATTGTTAGTTTTCCAAGCTTTTATAAAGAAAATTAAGAAATGGAGTATCAATTTAGGACCATTGAAAAAAAGTGGCAAACTATTTGGCAGGAAAAAAAGGCATACAAGGTAAGTAATGAATCTACTAAGCCTAAGGCTTATGTGTTGGATATGTTTCCTTATCCAAGTGGTGCTGGTTTGCATGTTGGTCATCCTCTTGGTTATATTGCTTCAGATATTTATAGCAGGTATAAAAGACTAAAGGGTTTTAATGTTTTACATCCCATGGGTTATGATGCCTTTGGATTACCTGCCGAGCAATATGCAATTGAACACGGCGTGCATCCTTCTAAAAGCACTTATGATAATATTAATAATTTTAGAAAACAATTAGATAATATTGGTTTTTGTTTTGATTGGGATAGAGAAGTAAAAACCTGCGATGTAAGTTATTATAAATGGACGCAGTGGATTTTCTTACAATTATTTAATAGCTATTTTGATAACGGAGCATCTAAGGCAATGCCCATTGCTATACTGGAAGCAGCTTTTGAAAATCAAGGCAATGTAAATCATATTTGTCCAGCAGATACTTCACTTAGTTTCACTGCCAATAATTGGAAAGCGTATTCAGAAAAAGAAAAGCAAGCTATTTTAATGCAATACCGTTTGGCTTTTTGTGGGTATGGCGAAGTAAATTGGTGTGCCGCCCTAGGAACAGTGCTTGCCAATGATGAAGTCGTTAATGGATTTAGTGAAAGAGGAGGCCATCCTGTAGAAAAAAAGAAATTACGTCAATGGTATTTAAGAATTACAGCCTATGCAGATAGGCTTTTATCTGGACTAGAGACTATCCAGTTTAGCGAAGCCATGAAAGAAATGCAATCCAATTGGATTGGAAGAAGTGAAGGGGCTGAAATTGATTTTGCCATTCAAGGACATACAGGTAGTTTAAAAGTATACACTACAAGGCCTGATACTATTTTTGGGGTGGACTTTATGGTAGTAGCGCCTGAGCATTCGCTTATTGAACTCATTACACCCACTACACATAAAGCTGCAGTAGCTGAATACATTACTTATGTAAAAAGTAGAAGTGAAAGAGAGCGCATTGCGGAGAAAAAAATTACCGGTTGTTTCACAGGTGCCTATGTGACCAACCCTTTTAATAATGCATTAATTCCTGTTTGGATATCTGAATATGTATTAGCAGGTTATGGCACAGGAGCTATTATGGCTGTGCCTTGTGGAGATGATCGTGATTTTAAATTTGCACAACATTTTAATATTCCCATTACTAATATTATTGGAGATGCCTATAATGGAGAGGAGGCCAACCCCACTAAAGAAGCTATTTTATCGAATAGCGATTTTTTAAATGGAATAATGCAAAAAGATGCGATTGCCATAGTGGCTAAAAAATTAGAGGCCATGGGTATTGGTAAGTCTAAGATTAATTATAGAATGCGCGATGCTGCCTTTAGTAGACAACGATATTGGGGAGAGCCTTTTCCTATTAAATGGAAAGACGGAATTGCTTATCCTTTATCAGAAAAAGAACTCCCTTTATTATTACCCACCGTAGACAATTATTCTCCCGGACCAGAAGGAGAAGGCCCCTTGGCGAATATTGCTGCATGGAAAGCAGAAAATTATGAAACCAATACCATGCCTGGCTTTGCGGGCAGTAGTTGGTATTTTTTAAGGTATATGGATACTGCAAATGACAATGAATTTTGCAGCAGAAAAGCAAGTGATTATTGGGGACAAGTGGACCTTTATATTGGAGGAACAGAACATGCTGTAGGACATTTATTATATAGTAGAATGTGGACCAAGGTATTATTTGATTTAGGCCATATTGGTTTTGACGAACCTTTTAAGAAATTATTAAATCAGGGAATGATACAAGGTAGTTCTCGATTTGTGTATAGAATAAGAGGCACGCAAAAATTTGTATCTGCTGGATTAAAGCAAGCGCATGAAGTGGACGCCTTGCATGTAGATGTAAATATAGTAGATGGTGTTGAACTAGACACGGCAGCTTTTACAAAATGGAAACCCGATTATGCCAAGGCTGAATTTATTTTAGAAGACGGAAAATATATATGCGGGGTGGAGGTAGAAAAAATGTCTAAGTCTAAATTTAATACCGTTAACCCAGATGACTTAGTAGAAAAATATGGCGCCGATACTTTTAGAATGTATGAAATGTTTTTAGGTCCGGTGGAGCAAAGCAAACCATGGGATACCAAGGGTATTGAAGGGGTGCACCGTTTTTTGAAAAAATGCTGGCGTTTATTTTTTGATGAAATCAAAGGAAAGGTTTGGGTAGACGAGGCGCCAACAGCTGCTGAATTAAAGGTACTTCATAAGGCCATTAAAAAAATTGAGGAAGATACAGAGCGTTTTAGTTTTAATACAGCGGTAAGTACATTTATGATTTCTGTGAATGAACTAGCCGATTTAAATTGTCATAAAAAAGAAATACTTTCTCAATTAGTAATTTTGTTAACCCCCTATGCGCCACATTTTGCTGAAGAGTTGTGGCAGGTATTGGGCATGGAAGGCTTAGTGGTAGACGCGGCTTATCCGGTTTTTGACGCACAGTATGTAACTGAAACAGAGAAAGAGTATCCTATTAGCATTAATGGAAAATTAAGAGCCAATATACTTATTTCCCTAGACGCTAGTGAGGATCAAGTGCGCGCCATTGTAGTAGAAAATGAGGTAGTTAAAAAATGGGTAGAGGATAAACCTATTAAAAAGCTCATATTTGTAAAAGGGAAGATGGTAAATATTGTAATTTAATAGTTTAAAAATAAGCATGGCAAATTCACCTTTAGATAATACGAATAATGAAATCAACTCTTTAGACAAAGAGTTTGAAAATAGTATTCGTCCCAGAGAAATGGAGGCCTTTGCGGGACAGCCACAGCTTATTGAAAATATTAGCATTTTTATTAAGGCTGCTAAAATGCGTGGTGAAGCCTTGGATCATATTTTATTTCACGGCCCTCCAGGATTAGGTAAAACAACATTGAGTAGAATTGTGGCCAATGAAATGGGGGTGCAAATAAAAGAAACCTCAGGTCCCGTTATTGAAAAGCCAAGCGACTTAGCAGGACTTTTAACTAGTCTTGAACCCAATGATGTTTTATTTATTGACGAGATACACCGCTTAAGCACGGTGGTAGAAGAATATTTATATGCGGCCATGGAGGACTATAAGATAGATATCATGATTGATAGCGGTCCCAATGCAAGAAGTATTCAAATTAATTTAAACCCCTTTACATTAGTGGGAGCTACTACCAGAAGTGGACTTTTAACAGCACCACTACTTTCAAGATTTGGTATTAAGTCTCGCTTGGAATATTATCCAGCCACTGTGATTGAAAAAATTATTCTAAGAAGTGCTGGCATATTAAATGTGAATATTAATACCGCTGCTGCAGGAGAAATTTCTAGAAGAAGTAGAGGCACACCCAGAATTGCCAATGGATTATTAAGACGTGTACGCGATTTCGCGCAAGTATTAAACGATGGTATTGTAGATATAGGTATTACACAGCATGCACTAAAGGCATTGAATGTAGATGAACATGGACTAGATGAGATGGATAATCGAATATTACTTGCCATTATTGAAAAATTCAAAGGAGGCCCAGTAGGTATTAGCACTATTGCTACTGCAGTAGGTGAGGAGTCCGGCACTATAGAAGAAGTATATGAACCATTTTTAATTCAAGAAGGTTTTTTACAAAGAACCCCAAGAGGCAGAGAAGTTACACAGAAAGCTTATAAGCACTTAGGGAAAAAACCGCCTTCAGGCCACGCTTCCAATAATCCAGAATTATTTAGATAGTATAGAATTTGCAACTTCGCTACTTTAATTATTTGAATTTAATAATTTTATATAAGTTCTTAATTTCATCCATAACTTCTATTTCATATTCCTTTCTATAAGCAAAGCCAACTTTTATATCCCCAACATTCTCTTTATGCATTATAATATATAAGAAGTTGTTAAAATCAGGATCATTTTTTCTAATAGAATTACTATCCGGACGTATACATAAAATTGTGTCAGCATTAAATTTATTAAAATCAGAATTTGTAAATACTTTAAATAGCCCTTGATCTCTTTCTGTTTGACATCTTTGACTACCTAGATAATTTTTATTTTTATCATAATTAGGAAATTCTTTTTTCATATACACATCACTTACACCAGCATTAATATCGAATTCAAAATAAATTATATATTTTTCTTTATTTATTTTACTTACTAAAGCCTCGCTAAAGAAGAAAGGCATGCAAGACCATACGGTATAAGTGGGGATAAAAGCACGATGATGATTATATTTAATATATTCATTACTAATTTTAAAGTCAACCTTATATTTTTTCTCACAAAGGTATTCAAAAGATGTCGAGTCTTTGTTTGCCTGACTCAATAATGTGGAATTAATTAATAAAAAGGGAATTAAGTATATTATTTTCATTTTATCTTATTTGCATTATTCATTATTTTGACTTATTCCATTTACTCTATAAAATAATTTCATAAAAGAAAAAATATCTGAATTTGAATTAAAATAAACTTTATCGACATTTCCCGTTGGGTCATAGTAATATAGAGAATTGATATCGCTATCCCAAACTATAACAACAGCATGTCCATTTCCATCACCCCAGTTAATTATTGTAAAAATAGGGGATAATTTTGCAGTAGTTTCAATATCTTCCTTATTAATGGGTGTTACATCAAAATTTGATTTTAATAAACCAATTGCATCTGCTGCTGATGGCCAATTATTTGAATTTTCACCAATACTCTTTCTCATATTTTCTAATGATAAACCCTTTTTTGCTGCCCATTGACTTAAATAAAAGTCAGAACTTTCTTCTAAGCCAATTTTAGAGCTTATAAAAGATAATGATCCAAACACACAAAAACCATTAGGAATTTTAATTAGGTCTAATATGGAGCTATTGTAAATAGAACCACCTCCTACAATGACATTAAAATTATAAAAATTTACTCCATTATAAAATTGATTTTGAAGACTCATTGCAAAACCATTAAAATCTTGTAAATCATTTAATTGTCTTAAATGCCTCGATCCATAAACATAAGCCCGAAAAGGGCTGATAGGAACATACGGCTCACCATTTGTTCGAATACTTTGAATTTCTGATTGACTTGATGAATTAGATAGTACTGATCCACTTCTAAAGTTTATTGTTTTTAAACAATGTCCCATAAGGTCATAAATAATGTATTTCCCAGTATATCCATTAAGATCTAAAATATTTGGATGGTTAGCATAATAAGAACTATCGGGTAGCTGTCTTACTAAATAACCATTTATTGTATCTTTTTTTGAAGTAGCAACTAATTGTATTAATTCGCCTGTCGAAATATTATATTTTAAAGGGACTGTTAAACTTTCAACATTGGCAGAATCAAAATTCTTATAAGCTAGTTCCCAATTTATTGAAGGTGGTGAAATATCATCAGGCCCTAGGCTAAAAGATTTGATATTGTTTTCACTATTACCTCCAGGTACCTTATTACTAATAACTGAATTATGCCAAAACTTTACTTGACTAACTAATGATTTTAGTTCATTTGTAGAATTTTGATTCTCATTTTGAATAGGCAAGCTACTTTCTTTATTACAAGAACTAAATGTAATCATGAATAATGTACTAATCAGAATTACAATGTTAATTTTTTTAATCATATGGAATGTTTTAATTTTTTTATTTCTTTACTAATCAAACATAATCCATCATAATTTATTTCTTCTTAAAGTATTTTAATAATTGGGGTAATGGTAAAATAATAATATTGAAGTTTAGATTCTATTCTAAACTTATTTAAATATTTATCTATTTATTAGAAAATATTCTAAACATATTTCATAATAATTCCTGAAAAATAGGATTAGCTAATTTTTAAAAGTTCAAACTTAAAGATTCAGCTTCCTGCATTGCCTCTAATGAAAAAACCCTTGATAAACAAGGGTTTTTATAGTAAATCTGGCTATGCCAATTATTTTATGCAGTTGAACTTGGATATAAGTTTAAGACACTACTAATCTAAATCCGTTTCCATGAATGTTAACGATTTCAATTTGGTCGTCTTCTCTTAAGTATTTTCTTAATTTAGCAATATACACGTCCATACTTCTACCGTTGAAATAAGTATCGCTACCCCAAATTTTCTTTAAAGCTTTTTCACGGGTAAGTAAATCATTTATATTTTCTGCCAACATTTTTAATAGTTCATTTTCTTTAGGAGAAAGCGTATGCGTAATTTCGCCCATTTTTAATTCCCTTAGTCTTGGATTAAAATGGTATTTACCTAATTGGAACTCGATATTATCGCTAACCTTATTGTCTTCTTCATTTCTTTTGATAATGGCTTTAATTTTTAACATTAATACCTCACTATCAAATGGTTTTGTGATATAATCATCGGCGCCTAATTTATAACCATGGATAATATCTTCTTTTAAAGTTTTAGCACTTAAAAAGAATAAAGGCACTTCAGGGTCTATGTCTCTAATTTCTTCTGCCAAGGTAAAGCCATCTACATGGGGCATCATTACATCTAGTAAGCAGAGGTCAAATTTTTCTCTTTGGAAAGCAGCTAGTCCTAAACGGCCATCTCTTTCTAGGGTTACTTCGTATTCGTCTAGTTCTAAATAGTTTTTTAAGACTAAACCTAAATTACTATCGTCCTCACACAATAAAATTTTATACTTTTTTTTGTCTTCCATTTGATTAATTTTCTTTTATGCTTTTAATTCTTTTATATAATTGCTATATGATTGCTACTTTTCTATTTTCTTTACCTTCTATGTAAAGAAACGATGATTCAATGCCTGGTTCAAAATATAATTTCCAATCTTTTGTTAAAAACAAGGTGTTTAATTCACCTATTATAATGTATTGTTAAAATGTTCTATTTTGACTTCCTGTACAAAGGTCGCATATTTTACATTTACTTGGATTTTTTTCTCCGAAATAAGCAGCTAAATAACTACTTCTACAATGCATATCATGGGCCCATATATAGTCTGTGAACTGCTTTACACGCTGCTGAAATGCCTTTTTTCTAAGCTGATAATTATCAAGATCTATTTTCATAAAGGCAGCTGCCGTCCGATTCCATAAGAATTGCACCACGGGTTGACTCTCTTTTTGCTCAAAGCTTATTTGACCCACTTGAGCTAAAAACAATAAGTTTTTTTGTACAAATTCAATGTCTCTTTGTAATAAGGAGGCTATTAATTTTTCGTTGATATATTGAGGGCTGTCCAATATGCCTCCATAAGTTCTTAATATTAATTGTAGTACAGCGCCTGCCATAGGATTTGCCTGTTCGAACTCCTCAATGGTATACCTATCGGCAATCACTTGAACTAATGATGGTTTAAAAGAACTTGCTGAAAATTTTATATGGCCTTCTTGTTCTATCCACTGTAGTGCACTACGCGCTATCATTTTATCCCATTTAAAAATGCTACAATAATTTTCAAAGTCAAAAGGGTATTCTTGTTTTTCACCAAGGCCAATAGGCACTTGAATAAAATCGGCTAAGTCTTGATAGGCTTTTTTTATAGTATCAATGGGTGGATATTTTTTTTCTTGTACCATTTGCCAGTAATCCCAATCGTTTTGTTGAAAAAGTAAAATGGCTTCAGCGGGCATGCCGTCTCTACCTGCACGGCCTGCTTCTTGGTAATACTGTTCAATACTATTAGGTAAGTCATAATGTATAACGGCGCGCACATCGGGTTTATTTATACCCATGCCAAAAGCGCTAGTGCAAACCACAATTCGAATTTTATTGTTCATCCAATTTTCTTGTACTTTTTGTCTTAGGGCATAAGGCATACCTGCATGGTATTCGCTGGCAGGGTAGCCATAGTCTTGTAATAGTTTTGCTAATTGACTTACATTATTACGGGTGCTACCATAAATAATAATAGTACCTTTTATATTTTCTAAAATTTTTCGAAGGCTATGAATTTTAGTAGCCACTTTATGAACGCTGTAACTTAGGTTCGGTCTTAAAAAAGAACTGCTAATAACTGAAGCATTCTTTAATACTAATTGTTTTACAATATCTTCCTGTACTAAGGGAATAGCAGATGCCGTCATAGCTAATACCGGAATAGAAGGAAACATTTTCTTTAATACATCAAGCTTACGGTAAGAGGGTCTAAAATCATAACCCCACTGTGAAATACAATGCGCTTCATCAATGGCAAATAAGGTAATGGGTAGGGCCTGTAAAAAACTTTGAAAAGATTTCTGTACTAATTTTTCGGGAGAGAGGTAAATGAATTGATACTTACCAGCAACTGCGTCATTTAAAATAATTTCTTGCTGTTCTGCATTAATTTCACCCCCTAAATTTACGGCTGTTAAATTTTTACTCTTTAAATCCTTTACTTGGTCTTGCATGAGCGCAATTAAAGGGCTAATGATAACGCAAATACCTTTTTTATAAATAGTGGGTACTTGAAAACAAAGTGATTTACCTGCGCCTGTAGGAAGTAAAGTGAGTACATCCTTACCTTCTAAGACCGCTTCTATGACTTCTTCTTGCTGAGGCCTAAATTGAGTATAGCCCCAATACTGTTTTAATATGGCTTGTATATTTTCCAAAAGAACTAGACCAATTTTTTCTTAAATAATCTTAATGAATTAATGGCTAGTACTACATCGCTTAATCCCATAATAAGCGCTCCATAAGTGGGCCCCCAAGTACCCAGTAGACCAAGGGCGGCCACCGGGATGGCAATAATATTATATGAAAATGCCCAGGCTAAATTTTCTTTAATGGTTTCATAAGTTCTTCTACCTAGTCCTAAGGCCATGGGTAAATTCTTAAGTCCTTGATTCATTAAAATAACTTGAGCACTTTGTATAGCTATATGTGAAGCGTTGCTTAATGAAATACCAATAGTGGCCTTGGCTAGAGCTGGTGCATCGTTAATACCATCACCTACCATGGCAGTAGGACTTATTTTAGTAAGGGCTTCTAATTTATTTAATTTATCTGAAGGGCTTTGCTCACTAATAATTTCTTGAATACCTAAGGCCTTGCCCACTTGCTCACATTTTATTTTTCTATCGCCACTTAATAAAATGGTATGAATACCTTGTTTATGCAAGGTGGCTATGACTTCTTTTGCTTCCGGTCTAATTTCATCGGCTACATCAATCCAACCAATGAATACATTGTTTTTTTGAATGTAAATATTATGCCCATCTTCTGCTTTATTTTCATTTAAGGTGGTATAAGATCCTGCAAAGTAAGTATTGCCTGCTTTGTCAGTGGCTTGAATACCCCTTCCTTTTATTTCTTCAATGGTTTTCCATTTAATATCCTCTTTATTTTTCCAATGGGTGCTAATGCATTTTGCAATAGGGTGGTTAGAATATTTTTCTAAAGAATATGCAATTTGTTTAAAATCATTTTCTGTAATGCCTTCTTCGGTTTTAAAATTCGTAATGGTAAAATGACCAGAAGTTAAAGTACCCGTTTTATCAAATACCACTTGTTTGATATCCTTAAAAGTTTCTAAGCTTTTTGCATTTTTAAATAAGACACCATTACGCGCGCCCCTGCCAAGTCCCACTGCAATGGCTGCAGGTGTGGCTAAGCCCATGGCACAAGGGCAGGATATAACCAGTACAGCAATTGCTCTTAGCATACTATCTCCAAAACCAATATCGGTAATAATTAAGTTTCCTATAAGTGTAAGTAGGGCAATACCTAAAACCAAGGGTACAAAAATGGCACTAATTTTATCGGCCAAAATTTGCACTGGTGGCTTTTCTCCTTGGGCGGCCTTCACCATTTTTAAAATATTAGCAAGCACTGTGTCGTCTCCCACTGCAGTGACGTAAGCTTTAATGGTTCCATTTTCAATAGTGCTGCCTCCTAATAATATATCATGCATTTTTCTAAATACAGGTACGCTTTCTCCAGTAACAATACTTTCATTTACACTGGCCTCTCCCCATAAAATTTTACTATCCATGGGAATGGTTTCCCCTGCATTGACTAAAATAATATCACCTACTTTTAAACTAGTACTCTCTACATTGAAAATAATTTCTTTATGATTTTCGTCAAAGACAATCATATTGGCCATTACTTTTTGTGCCTTTACTAAATCCTTTAAAGCGCGTTGTGTAGATTGTACGGAAGCGTCCTCTAAATAATTACCAAAAAATACTAATGTTATAATAGTGGCAGTAGTTTCATAATAAGCAAAAGAAGCGCCTTGTCCAATAAGGGTTCCGTATAAGCTATAACCAAAAGAGGCAAGTGCACCAATGCTTACAAGCACATTCATATTGGGAATGCCCTGGGTAATACTATACCATGCGCTTTTTCCAAAATAAGACATACCTAGTATGAAAACGGGTAAAGTTAAAGCAAGTTGAACATAGGGGTTCATTAGCAAATGAATATGCACACCTGGTATCATATGCATCACTAAAGGAACTGTAAATAGAAAAGAAAAAAGAGCGCGGTCTTTATTATTATCCAACCATTTTTTAACCTGCTTCTCTTCCTGCCCTCTTACTTTATAACCTAATTTTTGTATACCCTTAATTAATATTTCTTTTTTTATTTCTTGCGGCATATCAAACTGAACCTCGCCATCCATAAAACTTACCTTGGGGGCTTCGATGCCACTTGCTTGCAAGTATTTATGAATAGATAAAGCACAATTGGTGCAACTCATGCCGTCTACCTTCCACTGAACTGATTCCATATCCTTTGTTTTCACCCTAAAGGTACGAAGACATTTTAGCTTATTTTAAAGCATTAATACGCTAGCAGAGATTCTATTCTTGCTTATCTTTGGTTTATGGAAATGAGCTATTCTTTAAAGGAACTAAGTCAGGTGGCAGGGGCCCTCCTGAAGGCTTATGGTCAAAAGCCAATATGGGCTTTTCAAGCGCCCATGGGTGCAGGCAAGACCACCCTTATAGCTGCTATTTGCAAAGAAATGGGAATTACAGACCATGTTACCAGCCCTACTTTTGCCATTATGAATGAGTACGATGCGGCGGGAAAATTAGTTTTTCATATGGACTGGTACCGTTTGCAAGACGAAAAGGAAGCCCTCAGGGCCGGGGTTGAAGCTGCTATTGAGCAGGCCGACCACTGTTTTATAGAGTGGCCTGAAAATGCCAAAGGCCTACTTCCCGATGATACCCTAGTCTTTCAAATAGAAATTTTAGATCCTGAACATAGAAGGATTTTTATACCTTCATAAAAATATTTTTACAATGAGTAGTATCAAACCACAAATACATAGTGCTTTTTCCTATGAAACACAGGAAGAGGTATTAGATATTCCTCAAAAAAGTAAGCCCTTGTTAATTGGTATTCCTAAAGAAACGGCTTTTCAAGAAAATAGAATTGGACTTATTCCAGAAGCGGTAAGTGTGCTTGTTGCCAATGGACATGAAGTACTCATGCAATCAAATGCAGCAGAGGGTAGTAGGTATTCAGACAATGATTATTCAGAAGCGGGTGCTCAAATTGTGGTTGATAAAGAAGCGGTATATAAATGCCCCATACTTGTAAAAACGGCACCGCCCGTTGAAGCCGATTTGCCTTATTTACAAATGCATCAAACTATTATTTCTCCTTTGCATTTAACGGCGGTGAAAAAAGAATTAATGGAGCAGTTGATGGCAAAAAAAATTACGGCACTAGCACTTGAAAATATAAAAGATGAAAATCAAAACTATCCTATACTAAGAAGTATGGGAGAAATTACAGGAAGTGCGGTGATGTTAATTGCAGGCCAGTACTTAAGTAATTTTAATCAGGGCAAGGGCGTATTATTAGGAGGTGTTAGTGGTGTGCCACCCACTAAAGTAGTTATTATTGGCGCCGATATTATTGGAGAGTTTGCTACACGCAACGCTTTAGCCTTAGGGGCTAGCGTGAAAGTGTTTGATAATAATGTTTCAAGATTACAAAGGCTTCAAAATAATTTAGGACAAAGAGTATGGACCTCTGTATTAGAGCCTAAAATTTTAGCCAAGCAACTTAAAACTTGTGAAGTAGCAGTAGGGGCTTTAAGAAATGATTTTGGAAGAGCACCCATTGTAGTGACAGAAGAAATGGTAGCTGCCATGCGCCCAGGTAGTATTATTATAGATGTAGCCATTGATAGAGGAGGTTGTTTTGAAACCAGTGAATTAACTAATCACGAAAATCCCATTATTATTAAACATAATGTACTTCATTATGGTGTACCCAATATTCCTAGCGGGTTTGCACGTACCGCCAGTCAGGCCATTAGTAATGTATTAATGCCTTTATTAGTTCAAGTAGGGGATCAAGGAGGCTTGGCTGAAATTATTTGGCAACAAGCACATTTAAGAGAAGGTATTTATTTATACAAAGGGGCTTTAACCGATTTGTATATTAGTGCAAAATTTGATTTGAAATTTACCGATTTGAATTTGATCATTGCTAGCAGAAGCTAGTCTAGCTTATAATCCATTAAATTCACTTGTGACTTACAGAAATGATATTCTGCTGGGTCATTGCTACCTACAATAATTAATTTGTGCATAGCAAAGTCTTTAATTAATGTATCATATAAGGCATAACCTTCTTTATCTAAATTACTACAAGGCTCGTCTAATAATAATATTGGGCAGTCGGAAAAAATAGCGAGTGCTAGTTTTAAACGCTGCTTCATACCGCTACTATAATAACGTATTTGTTTATGCGCTGCATTTTTTAAACCAATGAGTTCCAGTATTTTTTCGGTACTCAAGTCTTTTTGAATGGGTTTAAATTGAGCTTGAAATTCAAATTGTTCTGTGGCGGTAAATTCTTCTACTAATTCTAAATAAGGAGCTGCAAAACTAATTTGCTCGTAAATAGTATTCGCGTCAAAGGGTTTCCAATCAATACTACCCTTGGTAAGACCGCTATACCCCGCAATAATTTGTAGTAAAGTAGTTTTCCCAGAACCATTGTTGCCAACCAGTGCATAATGCTTGCCTGCTTCAAATTGAAAATTAAGATTTTTAAAAATCCATTCTTTATTAAATCGTTTGCAGGCTTCTGCTAGGCTTATTTGCATAAATGATTAGTCTTCTTCCACCACTCCTTTGCCAAATCTTTTAATAACGCCTCTACCACTATCGCGAATAAAGGTTACAATTTCATCACGCTCATCAGTGGCTGGAATTTCTTCTTCAATAAATTCAAGCGCTTGTGTGGTATTCATTCCTTTATTAAATATATAACGGTAGATATCAAGTATGTGGTTAATTTTTTCTAAGTCAAAACCTCTTCTTTTTAATCCTACACTATTCACCCCACCATAACTTAAAGGGTTACGTACTGCTTTAATATAAGGAGGTACATCCTTGCTTACCAAGCTACCTCCAGCAATATAGGCGTGTTGTCCAATGTTTACAAACTGATGCACGGCACTCACACCTGCAATCCAAGCATAATCACCTAAGGTAACATGGCCTGCAATTTGTACGCTATTACTTAATATACAATGGTTACCAACAATACAATCGTGTGCAATATGACTATAGGCCATAATTAAACAGTTGTTACCTACTTTTGTAATCCATCTGTCGGAAGTACCTCTGTTAATAGTTACAAATTCTCGAATAGTAGTATTATCTCCAATTTCAACCGTTGTTTTTTCTCCGTTAAATTTTAAATCTTGAGGGTCGGCGCCAATAACAGCTCCAGGAAAAATGCGACAATTTTTTCCAATTTTAGTGCCATTCATAATGGTCACAGAACTTCCAATCCATGTACCTTCTCCAATAGTTACATCACCGTGTATTACGGTAAAAGGATCAATCTTAACATTGGAGGCAATTTTTGCATTCGGATCAATATAGGTAAAGGGATGTGTCATATTTATACTAAGGGGTTCAATTATTTTTCAATTCTTTTTACAACTTGCGCCACTAAGTCTGCTTCGGTGACTACTTTGCCACCTACATATACGGTTCCACGCATTTCACAAATACCTCTTCTTATAGGACTAGTTAATTCCATTTTTAACAACATGGTATCACCTGGTTTTACCATTTGTTTAAACTTACAATTATCAATCTTTAAAAAATAAGTATCGTATTCACCTTTTGGCATGGCGTTAATACAAAGTATACCTCCTGTTTGTGCAAGGGCTTCAATTTGTAAAACACCTGGCATAACAGGATTACCTGGAAAATGTCCAGGGAAAAACCATTCGTTGAAAGTTACATTTTTTACACCCACAATAACGGTGTCTGTTAATTCAATAATTTTATCTACAAATAAAAACGGATGGCGATGTGGTAAAGTTTTTTCAATTTGCTCTAAAGCAAATACAGGAGTGGCGGTAGGATCGTAAACAGGCACATCTTTAACGTGCTTATTTTTTTTGATGTACTGCTTAATTTTTTTAGCAAACTCAACATTACTGCTATGACCTGGTCTATTGGCAATAATGCGTGCTTTAATGGGGTAGCCAATTAAAGCTAAATCACCAATAACATCTAATAACTTATGTCTTGCAGGCTCATTAGGAAATCTTAATTCTAAATTATTCAAATAGCCTTCGCTTTTTACTTCAATTTTGTCTCTTTTAAATACCTTGGCTAGTCGGCTCATTTCTTGTTCAGTCACAGGCTGGTCCACCACCACAATCGCGTTATTAATATCGCCGCCTTTAATTAAATCATTTTTTAGTAATGCTTCTAGCTCATGTAAAAAACAAAATGTTCTACAAGGGGCAATTTCTGATTTAAATTCTTTAATGGTTTTTAAGGCCGCATGTTGTGTTCCTAAAACGGGGCTATTAAAATCTATTAAAGTAGTAATTTGATAATCTAGTGCAGGAAGGGCTACCATCTCTACACGCTTCGCATCATCGTAGTGAAAAATATTTTCATCAATACTGTACCAAGCTTTTGCCGCATCTTGTTCTACCACACCTGCTTTCTCTATAATTTCTATAAAAGGAGAAGAGCTACCATCGATAATAGGAATTTCAGGTCCGTTGACTTGTATTAAACAATTGTCAATTCCTAAACCAACTAAGGCAGCTAGTATATGTTCTACAGTACTTATTTTAGCATCGCCTACTTGTAGGGTGGTTCCTCTACTTGTATCGGTTACTAAATCGCAGTCTGCTTTAATAATGGGTTGGTTGGGTAAATCTGTTCTTTGAAATTGGTAACCAAAACCTGGGTTGGCCGGATTCAAAGTCATTTCTACTAAAACTCCCGTATGTAATCCAGTTCCGCTAATACTAATGTTCTTTTCAATAGTATGTTGCTTGTCGGGATTAAATTGTTGATCCATGCTTTTTTGTTTAATGTATATCGCCTTTGTATATCACCTACTTAAAGTGGTGATATTCAGCAAAATTAGCTGATTTAACCTTTTTGAGACAGTTGTTTGACCATTATTTCCAATTCTTTAACTCTTTTTTCAAGTGCAGGTAGGTTTTTCTGGGACACTTGGGCTCTTAGAAAGGCCGATTGCTCCCTAGCAGGGTAGCCAGAAAGGGTAATGCCCGCTTCTTTGAAGTCCTTGGTGATGCCTGTTCTAGCAGCTATTTTTATACCATCTGCAATGACTATATGTCCAATAGTGCCAGACTGGCCACCCATCATAACGCCTTTCCCAATTTTTGTGCTACCGCTAATGCCCACCTGAGCAGCTATTACTGTATTTTCTCCTATTTCAACATTATGTGCAATTTGTATTAAGTTGTCAATCTTGACGCCTTTTCTGATAATAGTTGAACCAATGGTAGCTCTATCTATTGTAGTATTCGATCCAATTTCAACATCGTCTTCAATGATTACATTTCCAAGCTGTGGAATTTTTTGATAAGATCCATCTGCTTTGGGTGCAAATCCAAAACCATCACTTCCAATAATGGATCCTGCATGAATGGTAATATTATTTCCTAGCACACAGTCCGAATAAATAATTACACCCGCATGTAGTGTTACATTATTTCCTATGCTTACATTTTCACTAATAACTACATTTGAAAATATTTTTACATTGTTTCCTGTGTGTACATTTTCACCTATGTAGGCGAAAGCCGCTACAAA
>JBAXWU010000029.1:0-16787 GCA_037128235.1 Chitinophagia bacterium
GGAGAAAATATTAGAGCCGTTATTGCTAGAGTGGATATGAAAAATAATTCACCAGTGATTATCTTATCTAGAACTAGCCCCTTATTCTTAGCCAAATTATTAGAAATAGAAGTGCCAGAAATTTTCGATGGTTTAATTACCATTAAGAAAATTGTACGTGAGCCAGGTGAGCGTGCGAAAGTAGCGGTGGAGTCTTTCGACGATAGAATTGATCCAGTAGGTGCTTGCGTAGGTATGAAAGGAAGTCGTATTCATGGTATTGTAAGGGAATTGAAAAATGAAAATATTGATGTAATTAATTTCACTACCAATACGCAATTATTAATTCAACGTTCTTTAACACCTTCTAAAATTAGTTATATGAATATTGACGCTGAAAAAATGCACGCTGAAGTGTATTTGAAAGCAGATCAAGTTTCTTTGGCCATTGGACGTAGAGGGGTGAATATTAAATTAGCTTCTGAATTAACGGGTTACGAATTAGATGTATACCGTGAAGACGAAGAAATTGTGGATGAATTTGATATTGACTTAGATGAATTTAGCGATGAGATTGAAACATGGATTATTGATGAATTTAAGCGTGTGGGTTGTGATACGGCAAGAAGTATTTTAAACTTAGGCGCTGAAGAATTAGAAAAAAGAACAGATTTAGAAAAAGAAACGATTGCAGATGTGCGTCGAATCTTACAAGAAGAATTTGATAAAGGTGAATAACCTTTAATTTTTGAAAGTATATTTGTATTAGGCGAATCGTTCCGGGAAAACAGTCAATGATTTATCGGGACAAAAAACAACAGAATGTCAGAATTGAAACTACCAAGATTGTTAGCAGCTGCTAAAGAATTCAACATCGGTCAAGATACCTTGATTGAATTCTTAGTGAAAAAAGGTTTTCCTAAAGACGACCTTAAGCCAACAGCTAAATTAACTGAGGATCAGTATTATTCTCTACAAGCAGAATTTCAAAGCGATAAAGTAGCTAGAGATAAAGCAGACCATGTAGAGCTTCCTAAAAATGCTGTGGCCGATAAAGACAAGGCAAAAAAACCTGTTGTCGTTGAAGTAGAGGCAGCTAAACCTGTTGTCGCTGAAGCAGAAGTGGCTAAACCTGTTAAAGCAGAACTGAAAGCAGAAGATGCGAAAGCAGCTGATGCAGGAGGAAAACTTAAAGCAGTGAAGGCAGCAGAAAAAGAAGTAGCAAAGCCTGATACTGTTAAAATTGAGGCACCTGAAGTGGAGTCGCCTAAAGTAGTTGACAAAATAGATTTATCCTTAATAGACTCTTCTACTCGACCTAAAAAATCGGCAAAGAAAACAGAAGAGCCAGCTGAAAAACCAGCTATAGAAACGCCTGCCAAAAAACCAGTAAAAAAAGATGAGCCCGCTGCAAAGCCAGTGAAAGAAACACGCGCTCCAGTGGATCATTCTATTTCACCTGAAAATGTGCATGGCAAAATTGAAAATATTACTACTAAAAAATTAGAGGGTCCTAAAGTAATGGGTAAAATTGATTTACCTATTAATAGTGATACCCGTCCTAAGCCATTGAGTCAAGAGGAAAAACGCAAACGTAAACGTATTCCTTCTCAAGGCCCTCAAGGCCCACAACAAGGTGGTGGTGGTCAGGGTCAGGGTGGACAAGGCACAGGACAAAGACCAGGCGGTGGTTATCAAGGACAAGGTGGTGGTCAAAGACCAGGCGGTGGTTATCAAGGACAAGGCGGAGGTCAAAGACCTGGTGGAGGACAAAGACCTGGTGGTAATAGAAATGCACCACAAACTGCAGAACAAAAAGAAATTGGCCAAAAAGCCATTCAAGATAAGATTAAAGAAACGCAAGCAAAATTAGCAGGTGCAGGTGGAAGAGGAAAAAGTTTGAAATCGAAATACAGACGTGCTAAAAGAGATGAGGCTGCAGAAAATGAAACCAATGAAATTACAGATAATAAATTACAGGTTACCGAGTTTGTAACGGTAAGTGAGTTATCAAGTTTGATGGATGTAAGTTTTGCAGATATTATTAGCAAGTGTATGAACTTGGGTATTATGGTTTCCATTAACCAACGTTTAGATGCTGAGGTAATTGAACTAGTTGCCAGTGAATTTGGTTTTGAAGTAGAATTTGTGGGATTAGAAGATGCAGAAGAAATGGATGAAGACGAAGAAGCAGACGATTTAGCCAACTTGGTAGAACGTCCGCCGATTGTAACTATTATGGGTCACGTTGACCATGGTAAAACTTCATTACTAGATTATATCCGTAATGCCAATGTGGTGGCAGGTGAGGCAGGAGGAATTACACAACATATTGGTGCTTATGAAGTGACTTTGCCGAATGGTAAAGCCATTACTTTCTTAGATACACCAGGTCACGAAGCCTTTACAGCCATGCGTGCGCGTGGTGCGAAAGTTACTGATATTGCCATTATTGTAGTAGCTGCCGATGACGCAGTGATGCCACAAACCAAGGAGGCCATTAGTCACGCCCAAGCAGCGAATGTACCAATGATTTTTGCGGTGAATAAAATTGATAAGGATGGTGCACAGCCACAAAAAATATATGAGCAATTGTCTCAAATGAATATACTAGTAGAAGCTTGGGGTGGTAAATTCCAAAACCAAGAATTATCTGCTAGGCAAGGTTTAAATGTAGATGCATTATTAGAAAAGGTAATTTTAGAATCTGATTTATTAGAATTAAAAGCCAACCCCAATAGAGAAGGTTCAGGAAGTATTATTGAAGCCTCTTTAGATAAAGGGCGTGGATATGTAGCTACTATATTAGTACAAAATGGAACATTAAGACAAGGTGATTTAATTTTATCTGGTCAGTTCTATGGTAGAGTAAAAGCCATGTTCAACGAGCGTAACCAACGTATTGAAGTAGCGCCTCCTTCCACGCCAGTGGTTATTTTAGGTTTAAATGGTGCACCACAAGCGGGTGAGAAATTTAAAGTGTACAATGACGAGGCAGAAGCAAAAGAATTAGCTACTAAGCGTGCTCAATTATTAAGAGAGCAAGGTTTAAGAACTAGAAAACATATTACACTTGATGAAATTGGTCGTCGTTTAGCCTTAGGTAACTTTAAAGAATTAAATATTATTATTAAAGGTGACGTGGATGGTTCTGTAGAAGCCTTAAGTGATTCATTACAAAAACTATCTACTGAAGAAATTGCCATTAGAGTTATTTTAAAAGGAGTAGGTCAAATTTCTGAATCGGATGTGTTGCTTTCTGCCGCCTCTGATGCCATTATCATTGGATTTAACGTTCGACCTTCTATGCAAGCCAATAAATTGGCAGAAACAGAAGGTGTGGAAATTAAATTATACTCTATTATCTACAACGCTATTGATGAAATCAAGTCTGCGATGGAAGGTATGTTGGAACCAAAAATTCAAGAGAAGATTGTGGCCAACGTAGAAGTAAGAGAAGTGTATAAATTTGATAAGGCTACCGTTGCTGGATGTTTCGTACTCGATGGCAAGTTGAGCAGAAATAGCAAGATTAGAATTATACGTGATGGTATTGTGGAATATCCTAAAGGAGAAGGACAAAGTGCTGAATTAGGTAGTTTAAAGCGTTTCAAAGACGATGTGAAAGATGTTGTATCTAATATGGAATGTGGTTTAACTATTAAAAACTTTATTGACCTTAAAGTAGGGGATATTGTGGAAGCCTTTGAAGAAGAGGAAGTAAAACGTACTTTATAAAATAATTAAGGTTTGCTATTTGGGTAAATGACCCAATCGGCAGAACTTTACCCAATAATAAAAAATAGATGAAATTAATTAGCATTGCATTTTCTTTATTTTGTTTGACCATGTCTTTTTCGGCAAAAGCACAAGTAAAAAAAGTATTAGCAGATAAAATAGTAGCCACCGTAGGCGATAAATTTATTTTAAAATCGGATGTAGAGAATGCCATAAGTGATTTCAAACGTCAAGCACAAGGCCAGGACAATGTTATTATCCCTACAGAATGTAAAATGATAGAAGGACAATTAATTCGTAAGTCTTTAGTTTTACAAGCCATGAAAGATTCTATCAATGTTACAGAAGAGGAAGTAGAAGTAGCCATGGAAAGTCGTGTTCGTAATTATATTCAACAATTTGGCTCTAGAGAAGTTTTAGAAGAAGTAGCAGGCCGTAGTGTGTTTCAATTAAAAGAAGATACCCGTATTTTAATTAAAGAGCAAAAATTAGCTGACGAAATGCAGTCTAAAATTGTAGAGAAAATTAAAATCACTCCTACTGAAGTTAGAAATTACTACGATAAAATACCTGTGGACAGCCTGCCTTTATATGAAAGTGAAGTGCAAGTAACAGAGCTAGTAATGCATCCAAAAGCCAACAGGGATGTAGAAGAATATGTGATTAAGCAAATGTTGGAGTATAGAAAACAAATCGAATCAGGGGCGAATAAGTTTGATCAATTAGTTAAATTATATTCTGAAGACCCTAGTGCTAAGGAAAACCTAGGTTTATTTAATTTGAACCGTAATGAGAAAAATTTTGATCCTGCTTTTATGGCTGGTTCATTCCGTTTGAAAGAAGGTCAAATTTCTGCACCTATTAAATCTAAATTTGGTTACCATATCATTCAACTTATTTCAAGATCGGGTGATGAAGCGGTGGTAAAACATATCTTGCGTATTCCCCCAATTACCAATGATGAAATCAATGAAACAAAATTATTTCTAGATAGTATCAGAAAAGAATTGAAGGCGAATAGATTAAGTTTTGGAGAGGCCGTTAATAAGTATAGTGATGATGATAATAGTAAGTTTAGCGGTGGTGCTGTAACAGGTCGTGATGGTTCTACTTATGTAAATATTGACCAACTAGATAAAGAGATGGTGATATTAATGCAAAATATGAAGCCAGGCGATATTTCTACGCCGCAGGTTTATTTAGACGATCGTGGTAGAAAAACAGTAAGACTTATTTATTTCAAAGAACGTACTACACCCCACAAAGAAAATTTAAAAGAAGATTATAATAAAGTTTCACAACGTGCGCTAGAAGAAAAAAAGGCAAAGTCAATGGAGACTTGGTTTAAAGAGCATGTACCTAATTATTATGTTTTTATAGACGACGCCTTTCAAGGTTGTGTTGAATTAACTGATTGGACTAAAGTAGCTAATCAGATTGTGAAAGAAAAAGTATTTTAATACCACTTACGAGTATGTCATCAATTTTTTATCCAGCGAATGAAAGAGGCCATGTTCAATTTGATTGGCTAGATACCTACCATAGTTTTAGTTTTGGACAATATCATGATCCTACTAAAATTCATTTTGGAGCACTTCGTGTTTTAAATGACGATAAAATTGATGCAGCCATGGGTTTCGGTACCCATTCCCATGATAATATGGAAATTATTACCATTCCTTTATTTGGAGATTTACACCATCGCGATAGTACAGGAAGAGACTGCATTATTAAAGAGCATGATGTTCAAATAATGAGTGCAGGTTCTGGTATCCAACACAGCGAAGTCAATCCCAATAAAGATAAAAGGGTTGAATTGTTCCAAATTTGGATATTTCCTAAAGAGAAAAATATTACCCCTAGGTATGATCAAAAATCATTTCTTCCAGAACATAGGGTGGATCAGCTTCTTACCGTAGTTTCTCCCAATGAACCAGCTACCTTATTCATTAACCAGGATGCTTGGTTGTCCTTAGGCCATTTTAAAAAGCCTTTTTCTACTAATTATTCCATGCACCAAGAGGGCCAAGGCCTTTTTGCCATATGTATTGAAGGAACTTGCACTGTGGGAGGTCAAGTCTTAGGGCGCAGAGATGCAGTGGGTATTTCGGGTGTAGAAGCGGTCCAAATAGATGCGCCAGCAGGCTCAGACCTACTACTTATTGAAATTCCACATTTTATTCCAGGAGCTTAGAAATTTTTTTACTTCTTTACTAGTATACAATAGCTAACTATTGTAAATTTGGGACTCCTTAAACTCCATCATGAGCGACGAAATCAAACACGAGTGTGGGCTAGCCTATATTCGACTTAGAAAACCTCTTTCTTATTATCTTCAAAAAAGAGGGTCGGTTACCTACGGATTAAACAAATTATACTTGTTGATGGAAAAACAGCACAATCGTGGACAAGATGGTGCGGGTTTGGCAACACTTAAATTAAATATTGAACCAGGTAATCCTTTCTTATATCGATTACGCAGTAATGCGCAACAACCTATTGCCGATCTATTTTATAAAATAGGTTTAGAAATTCAAGAGCTTGAAAAATTTCAACCAGATATTGCGAAGCATCCTGGACTGATGAAAGGTCATTTACCTTTTATGGGTGAAATTTTATTGGGTCATTTGCGTTACGGAACACAAGGAAAAAATAATATTGATTTTTGCCATCCCTTTATTAAGCGCAATTTAGTGCCAGGTAAAAATTTGGCCTTAGCAGGAAATTTTAATTTAGTGAACACTGATGAACTTTTTGAACACATAAAATTAGACCCGGCTCCTTTTGAAAAACAAAGCGATTTAGCTGCGATGATGGAAGTGATTCATCATTTCTTAAGCAAGGAAGAATTTATTAATCCTAATAATCCCAATATTGCCGATGTTTTAAGAAAAGCAGTTCCTTTATTTGACGGAGGCTTTACAGTGGGCGGTTTGGTAGGTAATGGTCATAGTTTTATATTAAGAGATGCTCATGGCATTAGACCCGCTTATTATTATATTGATGATGAAGTTATTGTAGCAGCCAGTGAAAGAGCCGCCATTAGAACCACTTTTAATGTGGGCGAAAACGAAGTATTGGAACTCATGCCAGGTCAAGCCTTGCTAGTGGACGATGAAGGTAATTACAAGATTGAACAAATTATTGAGCCTAAAGAAAGACGCGCTTGCTCTTTTGAAAGAATTTATTTTTCAAGAGGTAGTGATGAAAAAATTTACAGAGAAAGAATTGCACTAGGTAATCATTTAAGTAAAATAGTTTTAGAGCGCATTGAAAAGGATTTAAAAAATACTATTTTCTCTTATATACCCAATACAGCTGAAGTAGCTTTTTATGGCTTGGTAAAAGGAATGGAAACATACCTTAATAAAATTAAAGTTGAAAGAATTTTAAGTTGGGGTAATGATGTGACTGAGGAGAAGTTAGAGGCCATGATTAATCGCAAAATTAGACAAGAAAAAATTGCCATTAAAGATGTAAAACTACGCACTTTCATTACAGAGGATACCAACAGAAATGAAATGGTGCAGCACGTATACGATATTACCTATGGCACTGTGCGTAAAGATGAAGATACCTTAGTTATTATTGATGATAGTATTGTAAGAGGAACCACTTTAAAAGAAAGTATTATTAGAATGCTATCTCGTTTAGGTCCTAAAAAAATAATTGTCGTTTCTTCTGCACCTCAAATTAGATACCCCGACTGTTATGGTATTGACATGAGCAAGATGAACGACTTTATTGCCTTTAGAGCAGTGATAGCTTTATTGAATGAGAAGGGAATGACTCATATTATTGACGAGACCTATCAAAAAATTATTGCCTTAGAAGCTTCTAATGAATTACATACTGAAAATGTGGTGCGTCAATTATACAAGCCCTTTACTCCTGAAGATATTTCAGATAAAATTGCACAGTTAATTACCCCTGAAGATATTAAAATACCTGTTGAAGTTATTTATCAAACCATTGAGGATTTACATGACTGTTGTCCGACCAATACCGGAGATTGGTATTTTACAGGAAACTATCCTACCCCTGGAGGTAATAAGGTTTGTAATAAGGCCTTTAAAAATTATGTGGAAGGGAAAAATGTAAGAGGTTATTAATTAGCAATAAACGTATTCAAAAAAAGGATCCTAGTAAATCAGGATCCTTTTTTTATAGGTGAAATTTTTTTAAGTAAAATTTTTAATACTTAAACTCTGTAACAAATAGCATTAATATTCATACCCGCTCCCACAGAGGCGAAAATGACAACGTCTCCTTTATTCAATTGATGTTGCTTGTATTTGCCATGTTTTACCATATCATATAAAGTAGGAATAGTAGCCACCGAGCTATTGCCTAATTCATGGATGCTCATAGGCATTACATTTTCAGGAATATCTTTAATACCATATAATTTAAACAAGGCCTTAATAAAACCTTCGTCCATTTTTTCATTGGCCTGGTGTAAAAAGAATTTTTTCACTTCATGAATTTCTACGCCTGCTTTTTCAATACACTCTTTCATCGCAATGGGTACATTCTTAATAGCATACTCATAAACCTTGCGTCCCTTCATCTTAATATACCTGGTGGCTTCTTCTCCATCTGGATGATAAGACTTGCCTAAATACAAGAAATAAGTTTCGTCCATACAGTGGCTTTGCACACTGCTGGCGAGTATACCACTGGCAGCATCTGTTGAATTTTCTACAATACAAGCACCTGCTCCGTCACTAAAAATCATACTGTCTCTATCGTGTGGATCTATGACTCTACTTAAAGTTTCAGCCCCAATGATCAAACATCTTTTAGCTAAACCCGATTTTATAAAAGAATCGGCATGTATGACGCCTTGAATCCATCCCGGGCAACCAAATAATAAATCATAGGCCACGCAATTAGGATTATGAATACCTAATAAATTTTTTACCCTTGAGGCAATCGAAGGGACAGCATCGGATTGAATCGTACCTGCAATAACATTACCGAAATTATGTGCTACAATAATTTGGTCTATTGTTTCAGGGTCTATGCCTGCATCTTCAATGGCTAAGGCAGCTGCTTTAAACGCTAGGTCAGAGGTATTTACATTTTCTTCTGCATACCTTCTTTCATAGATACCTGTGATATCTTTAAATTTCTCAAATATTTCAGCATTGGGGGTATTAATTAATACGCCGTCTTCTCCATAAAAACGATGGTCGCTAAAGGAATGATTGGGTATAACAAGACCAGGTATATAGCTGCCTGTTCCAGTAATAATAGTTGCCATTCGAAGAATTTAGGTTTATGAAGCTAATGCGTTCTAAACTAAGGTAAGAATTTCTGCCCAATTATAATGTAATTGGGGCTAGATGTATTGTTCTCTAGATATACTTGTCGCCCTTATGTCTTTTCACTTCAGCAACATATTCTTTAATAGACTGTTCTTTTTCTTTACTACATATAAGAAGTACATCCTTGGTATCAACTACAATAAAATCATCTAAGCCTTGCACTACTACTAATTTATCCTTAGGGGCGTTAATCATACACTTTGTAGCGTCAATCACAATGACATTATCAGAGGCCACGGCGTTGGCGAAATAATCTTTCTCCATATTTTCATAAGCACTATTCCATGTACCTAGGTCACTCCATCCAAAGCTGGCAGGAATAACATATACATTATCTGCTTTTTCCATAATAGCAATATCAATAGATATATTCACACACTGAGGATATATTTTTTGAATAGATTTTTTTTCTGAGGCCGTATTAAAATTTGCTTTCTCCCCATCAAATAATTCAAACATTTCTGGTTGGTACTTTTCAAAAGCAGCAATAATGGTACTTGCTTTCCAAGCAAAAATACCGGCGTTCCATAAAAAATCGCCGCTGGCTAAAAAGGAGGCTGCAATTTCTTGTGTAGGCTTTTCGGTAAATGTTTTTACCTTATAAACACCCTTGCTCACTTCTAGTCCTTCATATTGAATATAACCATAACCAGTATTGGGGTTGGTAGGCTTAATACCTAAAGTGGCTAAGGCCTTGATATTTGAAACAAAATCAAGGGCTTGTTCTACAATTTTTTGAAAATTTTCTTGTTCTAAAATTAAGTGATCACTTGGGGCTACTACAAAAGTGGCTAGGGGATCCTTCTGGGCTAATTTAAAAGAGATATAAGCAATGCAAGGAGCTGTATTTTTTTTACTAGGCTCTGCTAGAATATTTTCTTTCGGCAAATTGGGCAATTGCTTTTCTACAATAGAAACATATTCTTCTGAAGTAACTATGTAAATATTTTCTAAAGGGATGAACTGTATATATCTTTCGTAGGTCCACTGAATTAAAGTTTTCCCTGTATTAAGTACATCTAAAAATTGCTTCGGATAAGCGGTTCTACTCATTGGCCAAAATCTACTTCCTATTCCTCCAGCCATAATGGCTACATAATGATGTTTGTTTTGCATACTTGTCTTTGATTTATAAAATCCCCTCTTTCATTAAGTCGTGTATATGAATCATTCCCACAAAAGTATTGTCTTGAGCTACAATTAATTGACTAATATCTTTTTGTTCCATCAATGCTAGTGCTTCTACTGCTAGTGTATCAGGCCCAATGGTAATAGGACCTGCGTGAAATATGGTAGCAGCCGTTAATTCTTGAATACTTGAATGATTTTCTAGCATTCTACGAATATCTCCATCGGTGATAATACCTAATACTTTTTCGTTTTCATCTATCACCACTGCTGCACCTAATCTGTTTTTGGAAATAACTATTATCACTTCTTTTAAAGGGGTACCAGCATGTACAGATGGTTTTGGATTTACTTGCGCCATTTGACCTGCAGTCAATGTTAATCTTTTTCCTAAATTTCCGCCAGGATGAAATTTTGCAAAATCACTTGCTTTTACTTTTTTCAATTCCATTAAACACATAGCCATGGCATCGCCCATCGCCATTTGTGCAGTTGTAGAAGAAGTAGGTGCTAAATTATGTGCACAGGCTTCTTTATCTACAGTGGTGTTAATTACCCATTTTGCATGGCGCGCTAAAAAACTTTCGGTATTACCCACCATGGCAATGATAAAATTTCCAAAGCCATTTACTAATTGTACTAAATTTTTTATTTCAGGGCTTTCTCCACTTTTACTAATAATCAAAACAAGGTCATGCTTGTTAATCATACCAGAATCGCCATGGATGGCATCGGCAGCATGCAGAAATAAGGCAGGGGTTCCAGTGGAATTACAAGTGGCTACTATTTTTTGAGCAATGATGGCGCTTTTACCAATACCACTTACTACTAATCTTCCTTCAGTAGTATAAATGGCTTTCACCGCTTCTATAAAAGGGGTATCTATAAATTTTTGTAAGCCAGTAATGGCTGCCGCTTCAATTTCTAGCGTTCTATTGGCAGTAGCGGTTATTTGTATATCCATATGCTTTTTAAGAATTAGCAAAGTTAAGGTTTCATGCATATTCATCCCTATTTTTAAAAAATCCTTAAAAAAAAGGTTTTTAGTAAAATAATACAAGGAGTTATAGAATAGTGAATTAAATTCGCTAACTTATATAGCTATATTATACCGAAATAGTTGATTTTAAGATAATTACAGATGGCGACCACCAAAAAACCAATAAAAAAAGCCCCTACTACTAAGGCTAAGAATAATTCAGTTAGCCCTGCCGCATTATTAAAGGCTTTAGAAGAGCAGTTTGGTTTCAAGCAGTTCAAGGGTACCCAAGAAAAGGCCATTGTCTCCTTATTGAGTGGTCGGGATACTTTTGTGATTATGCCCACAGGGGGCGGTAAAAGTTTATGCTATCAATTACCTGCTTTAATGTTACCTGGATGCGCTATTGTGGTATCGCCCTTAATAGCGCTGATGAAAAACCAAGTAGACCTTGTGCGTGGCTATAGTGAAAAAGATGAAGTGGCACATTTTCTTAACTCCTCTTTAAATAAAGGGCAAATTAAAGTGGTGAAAGAGGACTTACTAAGTGGCAAAACCAAATTATTATATGTAGCGCCTGAAACTTTAACGAAGCAAGAAAATTTAGATTTTTTTAGCGACTTAAATGTTTCCTTTTTTGCAGTTGATGAAGCGCACTGTATTTCTGAATGGGGACATGATTTCAGACCAGAGTATAGAAGACTCAAAGAAATGATGGAAGAGATTAATGCTAATGTACCCATCATTGCCTTAACAGCCACCGCAACGCCTAAAGTACAAAGTGATATTGTTAAAAACTTATCGCTGCGAGACCCTGAAGTTTTAATTTCTTCTTTTAATAGAGCCAACCTTTATTATGAAGTGCAGCCTAAATTAAAAAAAGAAGTCACTATAAAAAGTATTGTTAGATATATATCTCAACATAAAGGAAAGAGTGGTATTATTTATACATTGAATAGAAAGACCACTGAAGAATTAGCCGATTTATTAATTGCTAATAAAATTAAAGCGGTTGCTTATCATGCAGGCTTGGATCAAAAATTAAGAGCTAACAGGCAGGATCAATTCTTAAACGAAGATGTGCAAGTTATTGTAGCTACCATTGCTTTTGGAATGGGTATTGACAAGCCTGATATTCGTTATGTCATTCATTATAATATTCCTAAGTCCATTGAAAATTATTATCAAGAAACAGGCCGTGCTGGTAGAGATGGTTTAGAAGGAAATTGTATTTTATATTATTCCCATAAAGACGTTTCTAAGCTAGAACATTTTTTAAGAGATAAGCCTTTGAGTGAAAGAGAAGTGGGTGCGCAGTTAATTGATGAAACTGTAGCCTTTGCAGAAACTGGTGCTTGTCGTAGAAGAAGTTTATTGCATTATTTTGGAGAAAGCTGGGAAGATAAAAATTGTGGCAAATGCGATAATTGTTTACAACCTAAAGAAAGAATGGAAGCAAAAACGCAGCTAGTTCAATTATTAAAAGCAATTGAAGCATTAAATGAGCGTTTTGTTGCCGATTATGTAATACAAGTAATCATGGGTGATTATACACCTCAATTAGGTTTATACAGACATGAAAAACTACCTGAATTTGGTATAGGTAAAGACCAGGGTCCTTTATTTTGGAATAGCTTAGTAAGACAAGCCATGCTTGAAACCATCATTGAAAAAGATATAGAAGAATATGGCTTGCTTAAATTAACAGACAAGGGTAAGAAATATTTAAAAAAACCTACCAGCTTTACTTTTGTTTTGAACAATGTTTTTGCAGATGAAAACGCCGAAGAGGAGGATGCAGAAGGTCCTGAATCAGTAGGAGCTACCGATGAAGTTTTGTTTGAAATGCTAAAGGATTTACGTCAAAAAGAAGCAAAAAAAATTAGCCTTCCACCCTTTGTTATTTTCTTAGAGACTTCCTTACAAGACATGGCTACACTGTATCCTACGAGTATTGAGGAATTAGACAGATGCCAGGGTGTAAGTAAGGGTAAGGCTATTAAATATGGTAAGCCCTTTGTGGCCATGATTGAAAAATATGTAACTGAAAATAATATTGAAAAGCCCGATGATTTTGTAATGAAATCGGTGGCGAATAAATTCAATCACAAAATTTATATTATTCAAAACGTAGATAAAAAAATTCCTTTAGAAACCATTGCTAAAAACAAGGATTTGAAATTAGAAGCTTTGTTAGAAGAAATGGAAACTATTGCAGCCAGCGGCACTAAATTAAATTTAGACTATGCCATTGATGAATGGTTAGATGAATATGACCAAGAAGAAATTTTAGAATATTTCAAAAATTGTGAAACCTCTTCACTTCAAATTGCACAAGAAGAACTAAGTGAGAACAATTATTCTTGGGAGCAATTAAAAATAATGCGCATTAAGTTTTTAAGCGTCGTTGGTAATTAATGCGTGAATTAGTTGCCAGCTGTTAGAAAACTATTCACCCTTTCTGCTACATTTTTTCTTACACTCATGTAATAAAAATTGTAATCGGCAATATGATAATTCTCCGTTTTATACAAAAAGCTACCAAAAAAATGAGGCTTTGCTGTCCATAAAACACCTTTATGGTTTGTGGCGCCCACTACATTAGGCGTTATTTTATTAAAATCATACAATATAGCACCTGTGTTTTGAAACCTGTCTACATTCGTTATATCGGCAGACCAAGAAAGAGGGTTGGTAACAATGGCTGTAAATTTTTCTTTCTTTACAAATTCAGTTACATAGCCTTCGTGAAAAGTTCTCCAAGAACAAATACATCCTGTAGCATTGGGTTTTTCGCAGGCCTTCAGTGTTGTATAAATGGCAGGGTCCACTGGTATGCCTACTACATAAGCCACTACTAATTTTTTACTCAAAGGTTTACCATCAAAAAATTCTTTTAATAATCTAATGGTATGAGTGGATCCTTGACTATGTGAAGCAATAATTATGGGTCTACCATTATTATAATGCTCCAAATAATATTCAAAAGATTTTTTTACGTCCTGATAAGCTAATTCAAAAGCAGCCATTGCATAACCTGTATCTACTTTATTATTAGGTGTATAGGATTTTATATGCGCTTGACGATACCTTGGTGCAAAAATTCTACCTGCTTCATTGAATACAGAAGCTTGGTTAAGTAGGGTTGGGTAATCTGTCTTCAGATTAGTTTTATAATCATTGAAAGAAGCAGACCATCCATAAGGTCTAGTGCTATCTAAATAAGTAGTAGGGTGTACAAAAAAGACATCTACATTAGAACTAGGATTATAACTAGCTTTAAGCGGTGCAGGCACGCTGTCAGAAGGGTCCTTCTTATCGGGATGGGCAGCCCAGTATTGCAAGTTGCTATAATCGGGCAGTTCTTGGTATTTTTGTTGAGCGTAAACAAGTTCCAATTTTGCATAATTGCTATTCGAACAACTATTCAAAATAAACAAGGCGATAATGGGTAAAAAGGCTTTCATAATATATGTTTTCTATTCTTCTTCAATATTGGATGCAAAGGTATAAAAATGTAATTAACTTGTATCAAGTAAAATTGACTTGACTATATGATAATAGTTGGCTCTATTCTAAGACAATAGATTTAGCATTTTGTTTAAGAGTAATTGGGTTAAATACCCTGAAAATTAATTATTTTTAGGGGTGTAGCATTCACTATTTGAAATTACTTATTTGAAATCACTTATTTGAAATTATTGCGCCATATACCCTTTTTGACTGCTGTGTTAAAGCACAGTATTACTGCTTTTGGTGGGCCTCAAGTGCATTTAGGCCTTATGCAACACCGCTTTGTAGACAAGCGCAAGGATATTACTAGCGAGGAGCTCATGGAATATAATGCTTTTTGTCAATTGCTTCCAGGTGCCTCCTCTACGCAAACCATTATTTTAATTGCTTTTAAAAGAGGAGGTATTTCACTCGCTTTTTTCACATTACTAGTTTGGATTTTACCTGCTACATTTTTAATGACAATGGTAGCCATTGCCTACAACTATTTTGATATGAGAACAGGCCTGCAAAGTTTTATATTATTACAACCGATGGCCATAGGATTTATTGTGAGCGCAACTATTGTATTGTATAAAAAAGCAATTAATAGCCTAATTACTAAAATCATTTTTATCCTAACGGCTATTTTTATTTTTTTAGCTTTTAAATCTCCTTGGGCCATACCTGTTGTAATTCTAATAGCAGGTATGGCTACTAACTTCAGTCAAAAAAGAATTCCCAATGATGGAGCTGCGCCAAAAACTGTGAATTGGGGAGCCTTGTTTATTTTTATATTTTTATTTTTAGCAGTGGGTATTTTATCGGAAGAAGCTACCAGAAAAAACTGGGAGCAACATAAAGTCATAAACGTATTTGAAAATAATTATCGTTTTGGAAGCTTTGTTTTTGGGGGAGGAGATGTATTAATTCCCATGATGTATGAACAATATGTGGCCAGGCCCAATTCGGATCGGATTAAGAAAAATAAAAGAGATGTATTAAAAATTTCTAAAGAAGCTTTTTTAATGGGTGCTGGAATGGTAAGAGCCATGCCAGGCCCCGTATTCTCTGTAGCTAGTTATACCAGTGCGATGGCCTTAAAAGAAAAATCAATTGCTATACAAATAGGGGGAGCTCTATTGGGAAGCCTTGGAATTTTTTTACCTAGCTTTTTTATTGTTTTATTCTTTTTTCCTATTTGGCAAAATTTGAAAAAGTATGCCATTTTTTATAGGTCCTTAGAGGGTATATACGCAGCAGTAGTGGGTATTATGCTGGGCGCTACGCTTTATTTTCTTAAAGATATTTCTGTAGAAATACAGACCTATGCCTCTATCAAAATTTTGAGTTATATTTTTGTTTTCCTAACAAGTACTTACTTAATTTATACTCAAAAAATAGCAGCACAATGGATTGTGCTCGGTACCATTGCGTTTGGCTTTTTATTAACCAGTTTAAATATATAATGGCTTTCACCTTATTGACTTAAAAGGTAAAAGCCTGTTAATTATAGGTAAAATTCAGTTATTTAAAGCTGTCTTTACTAATATTGCAAACGCCATGAAATATAGGATTCATTACTTTTTACTTTTATTCATTCTTTGGGGCACCCAACTAAAAGCACAAACTACTGCGGTGAGTGGCGTGGTGTATGATATTTCAGGACGCAGGCCTATTGAAGCCGTGATTGTATTTAGTAATTCCAATCACGCTTTTTCCGATTCCTTGGGTCGTTATACTATTAATGTTAAAGCAAAAGATTCTATTTGGTTTTCTTTATTTGGAAAGGCAACCCATAAATATCCTATTGATACTATTGAAGACCTTCGCAATTTCAATGTCATGATTCATGTTACCGGATTTGATTTACCAGAAGTGCGTGTTAGAAATAGCTATTATAAATTAGATTCCATTCAAAACAGAATGGACTATGCTAAATATTTTAATTATCAGGCCCCTGGTATTAAATTAAGTGGGGGGCAACAATTATTTGGCCCCAATGGGTTAACTATTGGATTTGATTTAGATGAAATTATAAACATGTTTCGTGTCAAAAGAAATCGAAACCTGCAATTTTTACAAAAACGTTTACTCTCTCAAGAACAAGAAAAATATGTGGGCTACCGTTTTACCAAAAG
>JBAXWU010000003.1:0-37157 GCA_037128235.1 Chitinophagia bacterium
GCCCTCATTTCAACTTTGGCTTTCTTTTTTTCTTGTCTATATTCTTCTTTAACAGCGCTTCCTTTTTTCTTATTAGAAAACTTGTCAAAGTTGTCAGATCTTTTTTGATTCATGCCTCCTACTATTAAAAATTATCTTTATTGGCTAATTGACCACAGGCGGCGTCGATATCCTTACCTCTACTATGTCTTACGCGCACATTCACTCTATTTTTTTGTAAAATTTCTACAAATCTTTCAAAGCCTTCTTCGTCTGGTTTATCAAAAGGAAAAATATCAACCGGGTTGTATTCAATAATGTTGATTAAATCGGCTGGTACTTGTCTATAAATTTTAGTCAGTTCTTCAGCGTCTTTTTCAGAGTCATTAAAGTCTTTGAATAAAATATATTCAAAAGTAACTTCAGTGCCTGTCTTTTTATAAAAGTAATTAATGGCTTCAATTAAGCCTTTGATATTATTACTTTCGTTAATGGGCATAATTTCATTACGCTTTTTATCGTTGGCGGCATGAAGTGAAATGGCTAATTTAAATTTCACATTATCGTCGCCTAATTGTCTAATTTGTTTTACCAGACCTGCAGTGGAGACTGTAATTCTTTTAGCGCTCATACCTAATCCATCAGGAGAGGTAATTTTTTCAATGGCCTTTAAAACATTATGATAATTCATTAAAGGCTCACCCATGCCCATGAAAACAATATTGCTTAAATGTTTTTCATAAGTGGCTTCGCTTTGTTGTAGTATGTAAACGACTTGATCATAAATTTCATCAAAGCTTAAATTTCTTTTACGCTCCATAGTACCCGTTGCACAAAACTTACAACTAAGGCTGCATCCAATTTGGGATGAAACGCAGGCGGTCTTTCTTAAAGTAGTGGGAATGAGCACTCCTTCAATCATATGACCATCAAAAGTTTTAAACCGCGTTTTTAAAGTACCATCTTCACTTAGTTGGGTGGTATTAATTTGTAAAGCAGGTAGTTGAAATTCATTTTCTAATAAGGAGCGTAGGTCCTTACTTAAGTTGGTCATTTCATCGAAGCTATGGGCATGTTTTTGCCATAACCATTCAACAATTTGTTTTACTCTAAAAGGCTTTTCGCCTATTTTTGATATAAATCGCTCAATGTCAGCGACTTCTACCTGTCTAATATTAGGTCTTGTCTTCTCCATAATGCAAAGATACTTGATCGGATTTGTATACTTTTAAATCTTTTTTTAGCCTCTTTTTAGCACGCAGAATAATTAATATAAATTTATTATTAAATAGGCCATGTTTTACCTATTTTCGAAAATCGATTTGAAACAAAAAAATAATAAATTATGAAAAAAATCTTCTTAATGGCATGCATCCTAATGGGGGTATTTGCTAGCGTAAATGCACAAACAAGTAATTTGAAAGACTATTTAGGTAAATATGTATTTCCAGAAGGAAGTCCAGTGACAGAAGTAACTATAACTGCAGAAGACACAGTATTAACTATTAATTCAGCAATGGGTTCTACACCCTTAGAAAAGAAAGGGGTAGATACTTTTTATTTAGCTGCTTATGATGCACCTATTATTTTTAAAAGAGGGGCAGATAATGCAGTAGAAACTTTAACCATTATTGTGCAAGGAATGGAGTTAACAGCTAAAAGAGAAGCTGCTTCATATGCAATAAAGCAAGAAGATTTTTACGCAAAGGTTTGGGCAAATAAAAATTACTAGAATTCAAAATTAGAAAGGTCCGATAAAGACACGGTAGCTTGTTTGCCCGTAACAATATTTTTTACAGTGCATTCATTTTTAGCTAGCTCTTCGGTCCCCATTATAATAACATAGGGAATTCCTTTTTTCTCAGCGTATTTAAATTGCTTGTCGAATTTACTTTTTTCAGGGTAAATTTCACAAGCAATTTTTTTATCCCTTAATGGTATCATTTGCAAATAGGCGGCTTTCGCTTCCTGCTCTCCTAAATTAAAAAATAATACTTGAGTGGTTTGATCAATGGTAGTTGGAAATAAATTCTTCTCTTCCATGACATCATAAATTCTATCTACGCCAAAACTAATGCCTACGCCTGCAATATTGGGTACGCCAAACAAACTGGTTAAGTCATTATAGCGTCCGCCACCACCAATACTGCCCATTTGAGCCTCTATGGCTTTAACTTCAAAAATAATACCTGTATAATAATTCAAGCCCCTGGCTAATGTAAAGTCGGCCTCTAAATGCTTGGCCATATCCGTTTGTGCGTGGTAGTCTAATACATAATTTATTTCTTCTATTCCTTTTATGCCTGTTTCATTATTACCTAATAAGGCTGCTAACTGATTTAATTTTTCTGTATTACTTCCTTCAATAGTTAAATACTGTTGAATAATTTTTTGTTGCGCCTCGCTAAATTTTTTATTATGTAATTCTTCTTTTACTTTCTCCCAACCAATTTTATCAAGCTTATCAATGGCAATGGTTAAATCAATCAGTTTATCTTCTCCTCCACATATTTGTGCAAGGGCTAGTAAAATTTTCCTATTATTAATTTTTACTATTACGGGTAAATTTAATTTTTGAAAAGCAGTTAAATACACTGCTACTAAATCTACTTCGTTTAATAAACTTTCACTACCCACTACATCCGCATCGCATTGATAAAATTCACGGTATCTTCCTTTTTGTGGACGATCGGCACGCCATACAGGTTGTATTTGATATCTTTTAAAAGGAAAGCTAAGTGACCCATGGTTCATGGCCACATATCTGGCGAAGGGAATGGTTAAATCATATCTTAATGCACGTTCTGTAATGGCCGTACTATTTTTACCTTCGAATAATTTTTCAATACCTTCTAATGTTTGTTCTTTTTTCTGTGGATTGTCTAAGCCGTTATTTAAAATTTTAAATATGAGCTTATCGCCTTCCTCACCATACTTGCCCATTAAAGTTTCCAGGTTCTCCATAGCAGGAGTTTCCAATGGCTGAAACCCATAAATTTCAAAAACAGATTGGATTGTCTTAAATATAAACTGACGCTTTTGAACCGTAGCCGCATTAAAATCTCTGGTACCTTGTGGCAAAGAAGGTTTGCTCATAGTTTCAAATTTATAAGTAAAGATAAATTTTTTAAATTCATCGGCTATTAATTGTTTAAATTGCCTACCAAAACCCGATTTTATGGAAAATCAAGAACCTAGCCAACAACCCTATGAGCCCAGGCCCAATGCGCCTCGTGAAAAATCGGAGCGTACGTACCGAATTTTTAGAAGTATTTATGACTATACCATGGCCACCCTCATTTTAGGTTGCGGAGTCTTAATGCTGGGCGCTAAATGGTTCCACTTAGACATGATAATAAACGCAGGTGCCGACTTTAGATATATTTTTGGAGGTCTTTGTTTGTTATATGGTGGTTTCAGATTGTATAGAGGTATTCATCAAATGTATTAGTCTTCTCTGTTTTTCATTAACTATTACATTGACAATTAAATTAAGTTCATGCGTTATTTATATATCATAATGAGTGTTTGCGTTTTGGCCTCTGCTTGCAAGACAAGCGCTAAAACTGAGCTAATAGACAGCCCTAGTGAAGGTCGTATTCGTATTTCTGTAGAAGAAAGCTTTAAACCTTTTATAGAACAAGAGCTTAAAGTATTTGCATTAAGTTTTCCCAATGCTAATATTGAAGTTGCTTATAAATCTGAAATAGATTGCTTCAAAGATTTAGCATCCGATAGTACCCGCATGATTATTGTCACAAGAGGCCTAGATAAAAAAGAGCAGGCCAATTATAAAGACCAACTAAGCTATGCGCCTACTTTTGGTATACTTGCTTACAATGCCATTGCGGTGGTGGTGAATAAAAAATCAAAAGATTCTGTTTTCTCGATGGCCGAATTAAGTGCAGCACTTAGTGGTAAGAACAATAAGCAAGTGGTAATGGATGGAAGTCATTTAACAGGGGTGGTTCGTTTTTTAAAAGACAGTTTATTACACGAAACGGCTTTTGGGAAAAACGTAGTTTCTGCTAAAGGAAGTGAGGAAGTGATATCTTATATAAAGGAGTACCCTAATGCCATTGGTTTTGTGGGCATGAATTGGGTGGGAGACAATTATGATCCTAAGCAAATGGAAGATAGAAAGATCATCAAAATGGCCTTAGTGGAATGCACTTTATGTATTGAAAAAGGCTACTATTCACAGCCTTCTCAGGCAAATATTAGTAAGGGGCATTATTCTCTTTCTTTACCCATTTATTATATTTTAAAAGAAAACGCCCCGGGCCTTGGAACAGGACTGCTGAATTTTCTGAGCCTGGAAAGAGGTCAATTAATATTTCAGAGGGCCTTTTTAGTACCTGCCAAAATGGGTTTTAAGAAAAGAAAGGGTTTATTGAACTAACGCTCATCAAATACCCTTAAAATTTCGGGTTATTAACCAAAAATTAATGGGTTTCTTGCTAAAAAATTTATATTTTAGCACTCCATCTAAATTCTTATTTATATAAAGAAAATAGATATATCAAAGGGGTAAATACCTTGTAAACTTTATGGTTACTCAATTAGGTATTTGAAGGGGGTTTAAAATTTAAAATGAAAAAAAGTAAGTGATGAAAAAATTGGTTTTTCTTTTCGTAGGATTTGCATTTTCTACTGCCTTAATGGCTCAAGTAGCACCTTCTCCATTAGCGGAGGGTGTGAAGTTATTGAATTATGAAAAAAATAAATCAGCCCTTAATTTTTTTAAGGAGGCTTATGATAAAAACCCAGGAGAGGGGGAAACTACTTTCTGGTATGGTCAAGCAATGTTAGCGCAAAACTACAATGGTATTTCAACCCCTGAATCTATCCAAAAAGCAAAAGAATTATTTCAAAAAAGTTTACAAGCAAAAGGCAATGATGCATGGTTGTTAGTGGGTATGTCTCATATTCAATCATTAGAAGGTGCAGATGCGAATGCAGTTAAACAAAACTTAGAAGTAGCCATTACTTCTACCTTAAATACAAAAGGAAAATATAAGGGCAAGCCTAGTCAAGATATCATTAATGCCATTGGTTATGTGTTTGCAGAATTGCCAATAAGCATTGGAGATCACAGGTATGCTATTGATAAATTGAAAGAAACCGTGAGCGCCTACGATGTAGTGAATTCAAGCCTTTACGTGAACCTAGGTATTAATTATTTAAAATTAGGCGGTGGTGAAAATGGTGGCGAAGCAGTTACTGCTTTTCAAAATGCCATTAACGCAGATGCTAAAAATGCATATGCTTATTATAGAATTGGTAAAGTGTATCAAACACAAAACAATAAAGAATCTTTAGATGAGTATTTTAATAAAGCCATCGCAACCGATCCAGCTATCGCGCCGGTTTATTTTTCTTTATATACTTATTATGCTGACGTAAGTACAAATATTGCAAAAACGAATTTGGATTTATTTTTACAATACGCAGATAAGGATCCTATTTTTGAATACTTCAGTGCCGACTATTTATTTAGATCTGGTCAATTTGATCAATCTTTAGAAAAAGCCAAGGCAATGGAAGCTGCGGGAAGTCTTAGTATTTTTCCAGGCTTAGCCGTTTTATTAGCTAAAAACTATGATAAAAAAGGAGATACTGTTTTAGCTAAATCTTATATCGAACCTTATATCACTAATACAACACCTGATAAATTAGTCAATACCGATTATGAATTAGCGGTAAAGATTTTATCCAAATTCAGTGGTAGCCAAGCTAGTTTAGCAGTCATTTTAGAAAAAGCTATTGCAGCTGATACAGCCAAGGTTAACAAGCTAAAATATTACAAATTAGGCTATGAAATGTTAGAAAAAAGTAATATGTATACCGATGAATTAAAGTGGTATGCGACTTATTCTGCGCTAAGAGGTTTAAAAGATGAAGTGTACTATTATAAGACATCAAGTATTGCTATCAATGCAAAAGAGGGGGCTTTAGCTTCTTCAACTGCCAAAGAGTATATTGCAACCTTCCCAGATAAGCCCAATGGCTATTCTATGAACGTGAGGGCCTCTAAATTGTTGGATACGGCTAATAACCTAGGTATCTTATTTGAGGCGGTAAATCTTCAAAACGATTATTTGTTAAAGGATGTCACTAAGAATAAACAGGCCTTAGTTAATAATTATTATAGCTTAATTGGCTATTATAACGAAACCAAGGGCTATGAAAATGCTGTTTTAATGTGCGATAAAGTACTAGAATTAGTACCAGAGGATCCAACCACCCTTCAAGCCAAGGCGCAGTTCACAAAAAACATAGAAATTATCAAGAAAATGCAAAATTCTAAGGGTGGTGCACCTGCTCCCCCAGTTCAAAAGCCGATAGCCGATACCACTCAAATCAAAAAAGGCTAAAACGTCTATTTAAGTACATTTATTGTGTAAAAAATAATTGAAAATTACTCCCCATTTATGGGGAGTTTTTCGTTTTATGAGCTATCCTTTGCGTATTTTTGCGGCACCAAAAACTTATGTATGATTCTGTTGCAGTATTGGATGTCTGCGAACGAGACAAACAGCGCTACTAATTATTTACCCATTGCCTTGCAATTATTATTTGCAGGGGGCTTTGTAGCGTTTATGATATTGCTTTCAAGTTGGTTGGGGCCTAAGCGTGCAACAAGTGATAAATTAGAAAACTTTGCGAGTGGAATTGAAACACATGGTGATGCCAGATCACCAATGGCGATCAAGTATTTTCTGGTGGCTATTCTATTTGTATTATTTGATGTAGAAGTTATTTTCTTTTATCCTTATGCGGTGAATTTTAAAAGTCTAGGCTGGGCTGGATTTGGCGAAGTGGTTCTATTTGTAGCATTCTTTTTAGTAGGTTTTATCTACATTATCAAGAAAGGAGCGCTACAGTGGGAAGATTAATTATAAAAAATAAAGAAGTATCAATATGCGTCCTGTACGTTTTAATTTAAATCCTAAAGAAGCTGAAATTTCAGAAGCTATTTCTATGGGTAAAGCACCCGATGGTGTTCCAGGTGATGGCTTTTTTGCAACTCAGTTAAGTTCTGTAGTAGGACTTGCCAGAAAAAATTCTTTATGGCCTTTACCTTTTGCCACTTCTTGCTGTGGTATTGAATTTATGGCCACCATGGCTTCCCATTATGACCTATCTCGTTTTGGTTCAGAGCGTGTAGGTTTTTCCCCACGTCAATGCGACTTATTAATGGTGATGGGTACCATTGCCAAAAAAATGGCGCCGGTTTTAAGACAAGTGTATTTACAAATGGCAGAACCACGTTGGGTAATTGCAGTAGGTGCTTGCGCTTCTAGCGGCGGTATATTTGATACGTATTCTGTATTACAAGGCATTGACCAAGTAATACCCGTGGATGTATATGTGCCGGGCTGTCCTCCACGTCCAGAAGCCATCATTGACGGTTTTATGAAAATACAAGACTTAGTAGGGCAAGAAAGTATTCGCAGAAGAAATAGCGAAAAATACCGTGACTTATTAAACAGCTACGGCATCCAATAAATCCAATAAGTCTAATAAAAAATTAGCGTATAAAATTTTTGAATAAAAATGGCATTAAGCAACGAGACAATACAAAATAAGTTAATAGAAAAATTTGGAGACCAAGTTTTGAATTTCTCGACGGCGTCTGGTATTTTATCTTTTGAATCTTCTAAAGAAATGAATTTAAAAGTACTTCAGTATTTATACGAAGAACCAAGTTTAGCTTTTACTTTCTTAACCGACTTATGTGGAGTCAATTATCCCGATAATATTGGCGCAGAATTAGTAGTGGTATATCATCTACATAATTTTACAGAAAATATTCGTTTGCGTTATTCCATAAGTACTTCTATAAATGAAACAGCTGTATTTACGGCAAGTAAATTATTTGAGAGTGCCAATTGGATGGAGCGTGAGACCTATGATTTTTTTGGAATTAATTTTATAGGGCATCCTAATTTAAAACGTATTTTGAATGTAGATGAAATGGATTATTTTCCTTTAAGAAAAGAGTATCCACTAGAAGATCAAACCAGAATTGATAAAGATGATGAAATGTTTGGAAGAGGGTAATATAATTAAAAAATAGAATGGAACATCAAACGCATATAACATTACCAAAAGGGTCAATTGAAAAAACAACGACTACTTTAAATATTGGACCTACCCACCCGGCGACGCATGGGGTGTTTCAAAATATTATGGAAGTGGATGGAGAGCGTGTGGTATCAACGGAGCAAACGGTGGGTTATATTCACCGCGCTTTTGAAAAACTAGCAGAGCGTCGTCCTTTATATCAAATCACTCCCATCACCGATCGTTTAAATTATTGCAGCAGTCCTATTAATAATATGGGCTGGCATATTACTTGCGAAAGGTTTTTGAAATTGGATTTACCAAAGCGTGTTGATTATTTGCGTGTGATTATTATGGAGCTAGCGCGTATATCAGATCATTTAATTTGTAATTCAATCGTAGGTGTGGATACAGGCGCCTATACTGGTTTTTTATACGTAATGCAATACCGTGAACTAATTTATGAAATATATGAAGAAGTATGTGGGTCCCGTCTTACTACTAATATTGGCCGCATTGGTGGCTTTGAAAGGAATTTTACAAATACAGCGTTTACGAAACTCGAGAAATTCTTAGACGAGTATCCTAAAGTTTTAAAAGAATTCGAAAACTTATTTGCGCGCAATCGAATTTTCATGGAGCGTACCCAAGGTACAGGGGGCATTAGCGCAGAGCGTGCGATGAACTATGGTTTTACAGGCCCTAATTTACGCGCCGCTGGAGTTGACTACGATGTACGTGTGCAACAACCTTATAGCAGCTATCAAGATTTTGATTTTAAAGTACCCGTGGGCACCACAGGCGATAACTATGACCGCTTTTTAGTGCGTAATGCAGAAATGTATGAAAGTATTTCAATCATTAAGCAAGCTTATCAAAAAATACAAGCATTTAAAGGAACAGATGCGGAAGTATACCATGCCGATGTACCGGAATACTATTTGCCTAAGAAAGAAGATGTCTATACAAAGATGGAAGCGCTTATTTGGCATTTTAAAATTATCATGGGAGAGATTGAATTACCCAAAGGGCAAATATATAGTGCAGTAGAAGGGGGTAATGGAGAATTAGGTTTTTATTTAATTAGTGATGGTGGGCGTACCCCATTCAGGTTACATTTTAGAAGACCTTGTTTTATTTATTATCAAGCCTTTGAGGAATTGATTAAGGGAGGCATGTTAAGTGATGCGGTGGTAACGATGAGTAGTTTGAATTTGATTGCAGGAGAGTTGGATGCGTAGCCTTTGGGATGCGTAGCCTTTGGGATACGGGCTTTTAGTAGGAGAAAATAATTATTGAGAAAAACGAAACGAGTATATGAGTCTTGAATTTAATAATGAACAAATGACTGAGTTTAACCGCTTGGTAGCTCATTATCCAGAAGGGAAACAAAAAAGTGCACTATTACCGGTATTGCATTTGGCGCAGGATAGTTTTGGAGGTTGGTTACCTACAGAGGCGATGGATTATGTAGCAAGCATATTAAAAATTGAACCTATTGAAGTATATGAAGTAGCTACTTTTTACAGTATGTATAATTTAAAGCCTGTAGGAAAGTTTGTATTTGAAGTATGTCAAACGGGTCCATGTATGATTAGTGGTTCAGACAATATCATTGCCTATATCCAAGAGCAATTGGATATCAAGCCAGGAGAAACCACTAAGGATGGTATGTTTACTTTGAAGTTGGTAGAATGTTTAGGGGCTTGTGGCTATGCACCCATGATGCAGGTAGGAAAAATTTATAGAGAGCATTTGACCAAGGAAAAAGTGGATGCGATTATTGCTGAATATAGAATGCAAGTAGTAGCACAAAATTAAAAAAGTAGCAATTAATAAATTTCGGAAGGGAATTAGAAAATATAAAGAAGCAACAATAAAGAAGAAATAATGGGTGTAAAATTATTATTAGAAAAAGCAAATGTGCCAGGTATTCGTACTTATGATGTTTATCGTCGTGAGGGAGGTTATGTAGCTGCTGAAAAAGCGTTGAAAGAAATGTCCATTGAAGCCATTGTAGAAGAAGTAAAAAAAAGCGGACTTCGTGGAAGAGGAGGAGCTGGTTTTCCTGCAGGTATGAAATGGAGTTTTATTGCCAAGCCTGAAGGCGTGCCCCGTCACTTAGTATGTAATGCAGATGAAAGTGAACCTGGTACTTTTAAGGACAGGTATTTAATGGAATTTTTACCGCACTTATTATTAGAGGGCTTACTTATTTCTTCTTTCGCATTAGGATCCAACGATACATATATATACATAAGGGGTGAATACGCATGGGTGGCTGACATTTTAGAAGAGGCCATTATTGAAGCCACTAAAAATGGTTGGTTAGGAAAAAATATTTTAGGAACCGGTTTTGATTGTATGATACATGTACACCGTGGTGCAGGTGCTTATATCTGTGGAGAAGAAACAGCACTCATAGAATCTCTAGAAGGTAAAAGAGGGAATCCTCGTATCAAGCCTCCCTTCCCTGCTATTCAAGGATTATGGATGCGTCCTACGGTAGTAAATAATGTAGAAACTTTAGCTGCTATTGTACCTATTATTAAAATGGGTGGAGAGGAATATGCAAAAATTGGTGTGGGCCGTTCAACAGGTACTAAATTAATTTCTGCTTGCGGTAATATTAATAAACCAGGGGTCTATGAAATTGATATGACTATTTCTGTAGAAGATTTTATATACAGCGATGAATATTGTGGAGGTATTGCTGGTGGCAAAAAATTAAAAGCCTGTATTCCTGGTGGTTCTTCTGTACCTATTTTGCCCGCCAATCTTTTATTAAAAACAGCTAAAGGTGAAACGCGTTACATGAACTATGAAAGTTTAAGCGACGGTGGTTTTGCAACGGGCTCCATGATGGGTTCGGGTGGTTTTATTATTTTAGACGAGGACCAATGTATTGTAAAAAATACTTTAACCTTGGCACGTTTTTACAGACATGAAAGTTGTGGCCAATGTTCACCATGTAGAGAAGGAACAGGATGGATGGAAAAAATATTACAAAAAATAGAATTAGGAAAAGGAGAATCAAGCGATATAGATTTATTGTGGGACATTCAAAGAAAAATAGAGGGCAATACCATTTGTCCTTTAGGGGATGCTGCCGCTTGGCCGGTAGCCGCCGCTATCAGACATTTCCGTGATGAATTTGAATGGCATATCCAAAATAGAGCATTATCACAAACAAGTAATTTTGGTTTACAACACTATGCAGACCCTATCCATGTGCCTGCATAACATTGCGTAAAACTATGAGTGAACAAACATTATTTAAAGTAACAGTAGACAACATTACCATTGAAGTACCAGCGGGCACTACGATATTGCAAGCGGCACGACAAATTGGAGGAGCAGTAGCGCCGCCAGCCATGTGTTATTATAGCAAGCTAGAAGGAACTGGTGGAAAGTGTCGTACTTGCTTAGTAGAAGTATCGAAGGGTTCTGAAAAAGATCCCCGTCCTATGCCTAAGTTAGTGGCTTCTTGTAGAACTACGGTCATGGATGGCATGGAAGTAAAAAATATTACCAGTGAAAAAGTAATTGATGCAAGAGCAGGGGTGGTTGAGTTTTTATTATTGAATCATCCCTTAGATTGCCCTATCTGTGATCAGGCAGGAGAATGTCATTTACAAGATTTAAGTTTCGAACACGGAAAGGCAGATACAAGATATGAATTTCAAAGACGTACTTTTAAAAAGCACGATTTAGGTAAGCATATTCAACTACATATGACGCGTTGTATTTTATGTTACCGTTGTGTATTTATTGCCGACCAATTAACCAATAAAAGAGAACACGGTATTTTAGACAGAGGGGACCACGCTGAAATTGCTACACATATTGAAAAAAGCTTGGGCAATGAATTTATAGGCAATATAATTGATGTATGTCCTGTGGGTGCCTTAACTGATAAAACATTCCGATTTAAAAATAGGGTTTGGTTTTTAAAACCCATGGACGCGCATCGCCATTGTCCCACCTGTTCGGGCCGTGTGACACTATGGAATAGAGGAGATGAAGTATTTAGAGTCACTGCACGCAAAGACGAATGGGGTGAAGTTGAAGATAACGCTGATGGAAAACCAGGTTGGATTTGTAATACTTGTCGTTTTGATAAAAAACATAGCAACGATTGGATCATTGAAGGACCTCGTGCAATAAGTAGACAGTCTGTAATTGCACAAGGACACTATGCAGGCAATGTGGGTATGACTCAACCCACTGAAATATTTAAAGCAGTCAATGATGGCAGAGCACCTCATTTATTAATGGATATTCATAATGAAAGTGAAGTGAACTTACCTTCTGTTCGTTTGAGTGAAATTGAGGGTCCTTCTCATGGAACTAGTTTCAATAATAATTCTAAAAACGCCTAATACAAAAAGTATGACACTACTCGCATTGGATTGGGCCTTTATGATAGAGAAATTAATTTTGATTACCATTATTGTTTTCGCGAGCTTAGGTATTGCATTATATACCACTTTTGGCGAAAGAAAAGTAGCGGCTATCCTACAAGACCGACCAGGTCCCAATAGAGCAGGCCCTTTTGGTTTATTACAACCGCTTGCAGATGGTTTGAAATTAATTATGAAGGAAGAAATTATTCCTACGGCTTCTAGTAAATGGTTATTTATTCTAGGCCCAGGGTTAGCCATGACCGCAAGTTTGATGACCTGTGCAGTAATACCATGGGGCACGGCATTACATTTATTTGGAAGAACCATTGAACTACAAATTGCCGATGTGAATATTGGCATTTTATATGTATTCGCAGTAGTGAGTATGGGGGTATATGGCATCATGATTGGAGGCTGGGCATCTAATAATAAATTTTCTTTAATGTCTGCACTTCGTGCAGCTTCTCAAGCCATTAGTTATGAAATTGCCATGGGCCTTGCCTTAATTGCTTTATTAATGACTACTGGAAGTTTAAGTTTAAAAACTATTGTGGCAGATCAAGTGTCTGGACATTACTGGAATGTGGTGTATCAGCCTTTGGGTTTTTTAATTTTCTTTATTTGTGCGATGGCAGAATGTAATCGTACGCCCTTCGATTTACCAGAAGCAGAGAATGAATTAAATTTTGGCTATCATCAAGAGTATTCTTCCATGAAATTAGGTTTCTATTTATTTGCTGAATATGTGAATATGATTATGAGTAGCGCTATTATGGCCTCTATGTATTTTGGCGGATACGACTTGCCCTTTTTTGATGAAACAACTGTGGCTCCCAATATAGCGGCCATGATTGGTGTAGGTACCTTGCTCCTAAAAATTGTATTGTTTATATTCTTATTTATGTGGATTCGTTGGACCATCCCAAGATTTAGATATGATCAATTAATGAATCTAGGTTGGAAAAAAATGATACCCCTAGCTTTATTCAATATGTTACTCACGGGGGCAATCATTTTATCAAAATTATAATTTAAAAACTGTACGAATAAAACATGCAAGCATTAACCAATAAATCAATCGCAGTAAACCGCACACCCATGACAATATGGGAGCGTTTATATTTGATTAATATTATTAAAGGCATGATGATCACTTTTAGTCACATGTTTAAAAAGCAACCTACCATCAGGTATCCTGAACAAAAAAGAGAGTTTAGTCCTGTTTTTAGAGGCTTACATGTATTAAATAGAGATGAGCAAGGTCGTGAAAATTGTACTGCCTGTGGATTATGTGCAGTGGCTTGTCCAGCAGAGGCCATTACCATGGAGGCTGCAGAAAGACAAGAAGGAGAAGAGCATTTGTATAAAGAAGAAAAATATGCAGCTAAATATGAAATAAATATGTTGCGTTGTATTTTTTGCGGACTCTGCGAAGAAGCTTGTCCAAAAGACGCCATTTATTTAAGTGAAACTTTTGCGCCAGCTAATTATACACGCAAAGGTTTTATTTATGATAAGAACGATTTATTAATTCCTAATACTTTAACCAACGCAACAGCATTGGCTCAAGCAAAAGGAGTAGAAGCTTAGATAATTATGAATACACTAGAAATTTTATTTTATGCTTTGTCTGCCTTTGCTATCATTAGTGCAATAATGGTATTAATAAGTAAGAACCCTATTCATAGTGTACTATGGTTAATTCTAGTATTTTTTGCTATATCGGGGCACTATATATTATTGAATGCGCAATTTTTGGCCATTGTTAATATTATCGTATATGCAGGGGCTATTATGGTACTATTCTTGTTTGTGATAATGCTTATGAATGTAAAAAAGGATAAAGAACCACAAAAACAATTACTCGTAAAATTAATGGGAGTGATTGCAGGAGGAAGCTTTTTAACCTTATTATTAGCGCTTGTAAAACAAAATACTTCTTTTCAAGGAAGAGATGTTTTATTAAAAGAAGGAAGTATAGGACTTATTCATCCGTTGGGTCAAGCCTTGTTTACGGACTATGTAGTGCCTTTTGAAATAAGTAGCGTACTTTTTTTAAGTGCCATGGTGGGCGCTGTCATCATTGGTAAAAAATAAATTTTTGTAAGATGCCTATAGAATATTATATCTTTTTATGTTTAACGCTATTTAGCATTGGAGTGATAGGTGTGTTAACACGTCGTAATGCAATTATTGTTTTTATGTGTATTGAACTTATGCTCAATGCTGTAAATCTTTTATTAGTTGCTTTTTCTAAAATGAATTATGGAGCTGCTGCTGTTATGTCACCTAATACTACTGCAGGTATAGATGCACAAATATTTGTATTTTTTATTATGGTGGTGGCTGCGGCTGAAGTAAGTATTGGACTGGCCATTATAGTGATGATGTACCGCAATACTCATTCTATCGATATCAATTTCCTAAATAGATTAAAAAACTAAGTCAATGGCCCTTATGAAAATATTAGTTGCATTTATTATACTATGGCCCCTTGCTGGATTCTTATTCAACGGACTAGGTAGAAATTACTGGAGCAAAAAAGTGATTGCCTATAAAGCAACTGGTTATATTGTAGCTTCTTTTATCGCAAGTATCTTTGCCTTTTTACAGGTACAAACTTATGGTGCAGTGACGGTGCATTATTTTGACTTTATTCATACTGCTAGTTTAACCATTCCTTTCAATTTTAAAGTAGATGCCCTTTCTTCTTTATTTTTATTAGTGATTACAGGGGTGGGTTCTTTAATACATTTATATTCTACTGCTTATATGCAAGAAGAATCGGCCCCGCACTATGCTAGGTATTTTGCTTATTTGAATTTGTTTATTTTCTCCATGCTATTATTAGTCCTTGGAGATAACTATATTATTATGTTCATGGGTTGGGAAGGAGTGGGCCTATGTTCTTATTTATTAATTGGGTATTGGTTTTCGAATGGTAATTATAATTATGCTGCGAAGAAAGCCTTTATCATGAACCGCATTGGTGACCTAGGTTTTTTATTAGCTATATTTTGGCTAATAGCAAAACTAGGTACAGTGAGTTATAGCGAAGTATTAACTGCTGAAACTCTAGCGAAATTATCTAGCGCCGACATTACAGGCATTACTTTATTATTATTTGTAGGGGCAATGGGTAAGAGTGCGCAAATACCTTTATTTACTTGGCTACCCGATGCAATGGCAGGCCCAACGCCTGTATCTGCTTTAATACATGCGGCCACCATGGTCACTGCAGGTATTTATATGATTACAAGAAGTAATATTTTATTTAGCCATAGTGCCATTACGCAAAATCTTATAGCCATTATTGGTATTAGCACTGCTTTATTAGCAGCCACCATTGCCATTAAACAAAACGATATTAAAAAAGTATTGGCTTACTCTACAGTAAGTCAATTAGGGTATATGTTTTTAGGATTAGGCGTAGGCGCCTATTCTGGTGCGGTATTTCACGTCATTACCCATGCTTTTTTTAAAGCATTATTATTCTTAGGGGCAGGTTCTGTGATTCATGCTATGCATCATGAACAAGACATTAGAAAAATGGGAGGTTTGAAATCGAAACTACCCATTACTCATATTACCTTTTTAATAGGCTGTATTGCTATTGCGGGCGTTCCTCCATTTAGCGGCTTCTTTTCAAAAGATGAAATACTAGCAGCTGCTTTTGAAAAAAATAAAATTTATTGGGTGCTAGGATTAGTGGGTGCAGCCATGACCGCTTTTTATATGTTCCGATTATATGCCAGTACTTTTTTAGGAAAGTTTAGAGGTAACAATGAACAAGAAGCACATTTACATGAAAGTCCCTTGGCTATGACCTTACCCTTAATTATACTAGCTATACTAAGTGCAGTAGGTGGTGCCATTGGTATTCCTGAAATAATGGGAGGCCATCATTGGTTAGCTGGTCAATTAAGTACAATTGTAAGCACACCTCATGAAGCTAGTTTAGCTGTATCTACTGAATGGATATTAATGGCTGTGTCGGTGGCTATTGCAGCCATTGCACTACTTATTGCCTTATCAAGGTATAGTAAACAAACCGATGAAGAACCTAGTTCTGCCATTGGAAAATTATTTTATCATAAATGGTATATTGATGAATTATATCAAAAGGCCATCATTGATCCTTTGAATGAATTTGCATTATTTCTAAAAGAATTTATTGAAAAGAAAGTGATTGATGGAGCCGTTAATGGTACCGGCAAGCTGGTTCAATTTAGTGCTAGAAAAGTAAGGCTTATACAAAATGGACAAGCGGGCTACTATATCTTATTTATGGTAGTGGGTATTATTACACTTTTTTTAATTTGGTTCAATGATATTTATATTTTACGATTCATACATACATTGACTCAAAAATAATAAGCAACGACTATGTTAATTTCATTTCTACTCATTCCAATTTTGGCAGCTATTGTACTTTTGTTTATCAAAAAAGATACGTTGGCTTCTCAAACTGCAATTGCTGCAAGTTTGGCAACATTGGCATTGGCAGTTTTCGCCTCTTTTAATAAAGTAGATGCATTTGATATGGCATGGCTTCCTAGCTTAAATAGCCGATTCACTTTACAAGCAGATGGTCTTGCCAAAATTTTAATACTATTAACTTCCATAAGTTTACCAGCCATTTTAATCGCGACTACGAATAACCAGTATAAACAAAAAAATACATTTTTATCGCTTTTATTATTTACCCAAGCAGGTTTGATGGGTGTTTTTTTAGCGGGAGATGCGTTACTATTTTATTTTTTCTGGGAATTGGCGCTTATACCTGTTTATTTTTTATGTTCTATTTGGGGCGGGGAGAAGCGCATTGCCATTACTTTTAAATTTTTTATCTACACTTTTTTAGGTTCTTTATTTATGCTTATAGGCATTTTGTTTTTAAATGCACATACGGCAGAACATAGTTTTTCAATTCAAGCCTTCATACATGCCAACTTAACTGACGGGCAAAAAATTACAGGCTTCGCCCTATTTTTTATAGCCTTTGCTATCAAAATGCCCATCTTTCCTTTACATACTTGGCAACCCGATACCTACGAGCAATCGCCTACAGCTGTGACCATGGTCATGAGTGCGGTGATGGTGAAAATGGGCTTGTACGGTATTTTAAGATGGCTACTACCCTTGTTTCCTGTGGCCTTTGCAGCCCACACCAATGTGGTTGTGTTTTTATCGGTCGTAGGTATTTTATATGCTTCCTTTATTGCCATTCGTCAAGACGATATTAAAAGATTAATTGCTTATTCTTCTATTGCACATATAGGTTTAATGAACGCAGCCATTTTTACCACTACAGGTATTGCCATACAAGGTGCTTTAATACAATTATTTTCACATGGTATTAATGTGCTAGGATTATGGATCATCGCCGACATATTAGAGCAACAAACTGGAACAAGATCTATGCAACAAATGGGAGGTCTTGCTAAGAAGCAACCTACACTCGCTATTTTATTAGTGGGGTTTGCCTTAGCTAATATTGCCATGCCATTAACCAATGCCTTTGTGGGTGAATTTTTAATGTTTAATGGTTTATTTATTTTGAATCCTTGGATAGCTGCCTTTGCAGGTATAAGTATTGTTTTAGCGGCTATTTATACTTTGAACATGGTGCAAAAAGTAGCCTATGGTGAGATAAGTGAGAAAATAAATAATATGCCAGCGCCTAATAAACCAGCGCAAGCAGTGTTAATTATTTTATTAATTATTGTCTTTGTTACTGGAGTTTATCCCCAACCTTTATTTACTTTAACAGCCGACACTTTACAACAATTATTAGCCAAATAATAAAACGAATTAGTAATGAATGCAATTATTGTTTCTACTCTCTTAGGTGTTATTATGATGTTCTGTTCCTGGGGTGTCAAAAATCAAAAAACGCAACAAACTATTGCTTTAGTAGGATTATTTGTTTTGATACTAAGTAATTTGGCACAATTAAATGGATGGTATGTTATCCATTTTGATACTAAGGGTATGTTGGCTTTCACTAGATTTGGTTTATTTGTTAATACTTTATTTTTCGTAATTACTTTTATCTATATATGGCTCAACGGCGAAGAGATTGCCAAATTTGATAACCAAGCCGCCGATTTTTATGCCTTGTTTTTCTTTATTTTATGCGGAGCTAGTATTTTAACCTCTTTTGATAATTTATTAATGTTGTTTATAGGCATTGAAATTTTATCTATCCCTTTATATATTTTAACGGGGGCTGATAAGAAAAATTTATTTAGCAATGAAGCGGCTTTAAAGTATTTTTTAATGGGTTCTTTTTCTACAGGTATTTTATTACTAGGCATCACATTTATATATGGAGCAACGGGCTCTTTTCATTTAGTGGCGCCCTTGCTGAAACCTTCTACTGGCCTGCCTTCTGAGCAAATGATTTTATCAGCAGGACTTTTACTTGTGTTTGCAGCAATGAACTTTAAAGTATCTGCAGCACCCTTTCATTTTTGGACGCCCGATGTGTATGATGGAGCACCTACTGTATTCACTTCTTTTATGGCCACCATTGTCAAAGCGGCGGGCTTTATAGCCTTCATTACCATTTTTAATAGCCAAGCGAAAGCGCTAGGTCATACATGGGAATTGGTACTTAGTTTTGTGATTGTATCTACTTTACTAGTGGGAAATATTGTTGCTGTTTTTCAAAGAAGTGTAAAAAGAATGTTGGCTTATTCTAGTATTGCACAGGCAGGATTTATGTTATTTGCTTTATATGGCAAATCAAGTTTTGCACAAGAAGGTATTGTTTTATATGCAGTCGTTTATTCTTTAGCTACGATGGGAATTTTTGGTGTCTTAATTAAAATGAAAGAAAATAGTTTTGAAGCCTTTAATGGTTTGGCTAAAACCCATCCATTATTAGCCTTTGTCACCACTATTTTCTTATTCTCTTTAGCGGGTATTCCCCTTACAGGGGGCTTCTTTGCTAAATATTATATGCTCAATGCTTTATATGCAGCTGGGGCAGGCCTTTGGTTAATTATTATAGCTATTTTATTTGCAGCTGTAAGCGTATTCTATTATTTCAAATTAGTGCAAGCTATGTATTTTGTCAGCGGCGAACCTACTATCCATGAAGTGCCTAAGAAATATACTTATGCGCTTTTACTGATAGCCATTTTGCTACTCATCCTAGGTGTATTTCCCTCTATAGTATTCAATTATCTGTACTTTTAGCCGTTCTTCATTTTATAGTGCCTAATAAGGCCATATTGTCGAATCTGTGCTACCTTTAATTTTCATAAACATAGTAGAATGACAATTCAGGACTCTTTTGTACTCGCATGGCGTACTGTAAAAAGTAATAAACTAAGAACTGGTATTACGGTGGCCATTATTGCCTTTGGTATCATGGCACTTATTGGAATTATCACAGCAATCTCTGCGATGAACCAAAGTTTAAAAGAGAACTTTTCTTTTATGGGGGCCAATGCCTTTGTGGTAAGGTATAAAGAAATGAATGCAAGAATGGGTGGGCCTAATAATGAAGGGGATGATTTTTCAAAAACTAAAAGAGGCTTAAAAGAAAAAAAATCGAATTTAGATAAGCCTATTAAAATTGAAGAAGCCACCTACTTCAAAGAACATTTTGGATTCAATAGAGCAGCTGTAAGTATTTCTAGAAGAATGAGCGGTAATAATGAACTGCATTATAAGAATAGAAAAACCAATCCGCAAATTTCACTAATGGGCGGAGATGAAAATTATCTTGCAGTGAATGGCTATTCACTAACACAGGGAAGAAATTTTAATAATGTAGATATCACCAGTGGTCGTAATGTTTGTATCATTGGCTCTAATGTGGCCGCTAAATTATTTCCAGGCAGACCAGAAAAATCTATAGATAAAATTATTTTATTACAAGGCAAGCCTTATCGCATCTTAGGTTTATTGAAGTCAAAAGGGTCTAGCGCCATGATGCGTCAAGACGATGTGGTTATTTCTTCTTTAAAAAATGTAAGACAGTATCAAGGTTCTTCTTCTTATTCATTGGGTGTGATGGTCAATAATGTGGCTGAATTAGAGCCAGCTATTGGAGAAACTACCGATCAAATGAGAAAAGCAAGAAGATTAATTCCTTCAGAGTCGGATAATTTTGTCATTGACAAGAGCGATAAATTTGCATCTCTGTTTATTGGCTTTTTAGCAGGTATTAGTGGAGCAGCTGGTGCCATTGGTATGATTACTTTAATTGGGGCCGCTATTGGTCTTATGAATATTATGCTAGTGGCGGTGAGTGAGAGAACCAGAGAAGTAGGACTGATAAAAGCCATTGGCGGTAAAAGAAAAGATGTACGTCGTCAATTTTTATTTGAAAGTATTTTGATTAGTATTTTAGGTGCCATATTTGGTATTATCTTAGGCGTGCTGGTGGGTAATATATTTAGCCTTGTTTTAGGTACCGGATTTGTGGTGCCTTGGCTCTGGGTAATTATTGGTATTGTTATTTGTACAGTGGTGGGACTAGTTGCCGGTATTTATCCTGCTATGAAAGCGGCTGCTTTAAACCCCATTGATGCCCTTAGGTATGAATAGTTTTCAATAAAATATTTTGACAAGCATAAAAAAACCCTCCGATACATCGGAGGGTTTTTTGTAGAAACAACTTAATGAATTATTTAAGTTGTTTTTTTACATTATTTATTTAGGATCTAATGCTTTTTTAATTCTGTCTTGTAAATCAATATAATGATTTTGTGTAGCAGCATCAGCACTTGTACTAGCTTTCAAACCAGCTGCTAATTTTTTCAATTGCGCTTTTGCTTCAGATACTACATCTGTATTTTCAACATCCACAGGAGCCGCTCTGAAAGGGCTTGGGGCGCTAATGCTCATAGCAGGAGGGTTAATTAAATCTTCTAATTGGCCTACATAGGTCTTTTGTAAATTTCTTCTAAATACATCTGTTGCCTTTTGAGTAGTCAATTCACTAAACAATCCTTTTCTAGTGTCTTCCATCATATCATGTAATGCATAAGAAGCATTACCAAAACGCGTGTAAGAAGTATTAAGTCTTAATAAGCGCCCTTTATCGAGTAAGCTTTTTAAAGTATTGGTTTGTATACTTTGAATACGCTCATTGGCGGCAGGGTTATTAATTTTATTTAAAATAGAATAATCTAATAACCATTTAGGGGTGGTGAATAATTGTGTTTGCAAAAAAGCCATTGCTGCTTTTTGCATCGCTACTGGAGTAGCTGTATATACATCTCCTTGCTCTTCTACACTTTTCAATGTTTCATAGACACCGCTAATATTTCTAGTTACATGACCCATGTATCTGTTAAACTGTATGACTAATTGCAAATACATATCACTTAAGTTCTCGTATTTATCACCTTCTATTTTGGTCCAAGTAGGAAGGTTTACAATTATTCTTTTTAAATTCTTAATACCATATTCGCTGGCTACTATTGCATTATCACTTAAGTCTTCTGATTGAGCGCGTGGGTCGTTTCCAAAGCCTTCTCCACCAAACCATAAACGAGGATTGTTTTTTAGGTTCTCTACAATCCATTTATTATTTACTTTTTTATCCGCTTCAACATCACTTAAGCCAGTATAGGTATAGCCCCATTGTATGGCCCATTTATCGTAAGCACCTACATGTGGAAATAATGCATCTTGTATAATACTATCTTCTGGTTGTGCAACATAATTAAAGCGTGCATAGTCCATAATAGAGGCGGTATGTCCGTTTTTAGCTATCCATTCTTTATCTCTTAATTTCTCCACCGGCGTTTTACTACTACTACCCATATTATGTCTAAGGCCAAGTGTATGACCTACTTCGTGAGAAGCTACCATGCGAATTAATTTAACCATTAAGCTATCGTCTATTATCATTTTTCTAGCAGAAGGATCGGTTGCACCTGTTTGAATCATATACCAATCGTGTTGTAGTTTCATAATATTATGATACCAACCAATATGACTTTCTAAAATTTCACCACTTCTTGGATCATGTACTTGAGGGCCATAAGCATTTTCAATGTCAGAAGCAAAGTAGCGTATGACTGAATAGCGTGCATCTTCTAAACTCATGGTGCTATCATTGGGCCACTCTTTTCCTTGAATAGCATTTTTCCAACCTGCTTTTTCAAAAGCAATATTCCAATCGTTCACCCCTTGAATTAAACCAGCTACCCATTTTTTAGGAGTCGCAGGGTCGATATAATAGATAATTGGTTTTGCAGGTTCTACTAAATTGCCTTGTTTATACTTCTCCATATCTTCTGGCTTAGGCTCTAATTTATATCTGACAGCAAAAGTTTGTTCATCTACTTTTTGTTGATCATCTGAGTAAACAGTAAAATTATCCGCAAAAAAACCTACTCTAGGATCAAACAAGCGTCTATTCATAGGAACTTTTGGAAGTAATAATATAGAAGTGTTCAATTCTAAGGTTACGGCACCTGCATTTTGTGCAGCGGGAATACCAGGTCCACCAGGTCCAGCCGAAGGTCCAGCGCCTCCAGCACTTGCAGAATATGTTTTTACAGTCCTTACTTCAATATTCGTAGGATAGGTTTTAATGCTTTCAATATAGGATCTGTCAGAAGCGAGTCCCGATAAGCTAAAGGTTCTTTTTGCCGAGCTACTCAAGCTAACGGCCTGGTTATCGCCTTTGAAAAAATCGGTTACCTCTATTATAGAGCTAGTAGAGTCCTTACCGTAGGCTTTGATATCAAAAGCTGCTACAATGGGGTCTAAATTGGAGTTTTTAACTGCCTTGGCAATCGTTTGGGTAGAATCTGCAGTGTTAATTAAGGTTACCACACGCATGAAAATTCTTTGGCCAGGGCCCTTTTCAAACTGAAGGGTTTGCTCATTGGCCACCTCACCCCCATATTTAGCAGCTCCTGCAGCCACTTTTGTAAAACGAGTAACCGCTATCAATTCTCGTCCTAAAAGGTTGTCGGGAATCTCAAAAAAGTACTTATCGTCTTGAAAATGAACTGTAAACACCCCTTTTTGGCTAATGGCCTTTTTGGTAATGATCTCTGAAAAGGCTTTTGGGCCTGGTTTAGACGGTGTTTCTTTTTTAGGACCAGCGCTAAGGCTTGTGGTGTCCGTTTTTTGTGCCATTAAGGGTAAGAACCCTAAGGACAATAGTACTGCAAAAAGGAGGCTTTTTTTCATATTATATTTTATTGAGTAATATAAATGCGGTAGTGAATATAGATTTTTTTTGCCAACGGAAGTTAGTTTAAATAATTTTTTTAAAATTTAACACACTAAGTTTGTTTCAACCAATAAATTACTTATTTTGTAAGCCCTTAGAAACTACTGAGTAAAGATTTAAATGATTCTTACACATAGCTACAAGGAATAATTTCTTTAATAAATTTTTATTTAAAACCAAAAATCAATTGAATCATGGCTGAGATTAAATCAACTGCAACAGCTGCTTCTAAGAAAACAGCACAGCCGCAAGAAGGCGGTAACTTGATTGCAACTTTAGCACCAATCGCGTGTATCGTACTAGGTTATGTTATCTGGCGTTTTGTGTTAGGTAACGCAAGTAACTTTACAAATCCAGACCCTAATGGTGGATTCTGGCCTACACACAAAGGACCAAAAGGTACATTTACAAAAATGTATGAAGGTGGTATCGTTGTGCCTATTTTGATTGGTAGCTTATTAATCGTTTTAACTTTCGTAATTGAAAGATTATTAACTATTAGAAAAGCAGCAGGAAATGGTAACATTACTGAGTTCATCCGTAAAGTACAATTCCAATTAGCCAACAAAGAAGTAGACAAAGCCATTGCAGAATGCGATAAGCAAAAAGGTTCTGTAGGTAATGTAATGAAGTCTGGTTTGACTAAGTACAAAGAGATGATATCTAATACAGAATTAGATACTGATCAAAAAGTATTAAACATTCAAAAGGAAATCGAAGAAGCAACCGCTTTAGAATTACCTATGTTAGAAAAGAATTTAGTATTCTTATCAACTATCGCATCAGTAGCCACCTTATTAGGTTTGTTCGGTACGGTATTGGGTATGATTCGTTCTTTCTCTAAATTAGGAGAAGAAGGTGGTGGAGAAGCTGCACGTGAATTATCTCAAGGTATCTCTGAGGCCTTGTATAATACTGCGTTAGGTATTGGTACTTCAGCTGTCGCTATTATTATGTACAACGTCTTTACTACAAGAATTGACGGTATTACATATGGTATTGATGAGTCTGGATTTACTTTAACTCAAAGCTTCGCTGCTAACTACAAATAGTAATAAAACTAAAGTAGTAATAAATATTAATTAATAATTAAGGACTCAAATCCTTAAAATTTTAAAAAGACTATACAATGGGTAGAGCCAAATTACCTCGTAAGAGTACCACCATCGACATGACAGCCATGTGCGATGTGGCCTTCCTTTTATTGTCTTTCTTTATCTTAACAACGAAGTTCAAACCTTCTGAAGCAATTGCAGTGACTACACCTAGTTCGGTGTCCTCTAAAGTTGCTCCTAATAAGGATTTTGTATTAGTTACCATAGATAAAGACGGCAAGGTATTTCTTACTATAGATGATAAGCAAAAAAGAGAAACTATTGCTAATTCCTTAAATGCAACAAGAAATTTAGGAATTGACGTAGCTGCTTTTAAGAGTGCAAGCTTTGTAGGTGCCTCTTTTAGCGGGTTAAAATCTTTCTTAGCTATCTCTGAAGAAAACAGAAAAGGAGACCAACTTCCTGGCATTCCATGTAAGGATAGTACAGATAATGAATTGATAGTTTGGATGCAAGTCGTAAATGAAGCTTATGCGGGTACTAAATTGGATCTCTTATTAAAAGGAGATAACGTTGCAAAATATCCAGCATTCAAAAATGTACTTACTGCATTTAAGAGAAACGGTATTCAGAAATTTCAAATGGTTACTAATCCTGAAAATGCACCAGTAGGTTCAGAATTGTACCAGAAAGCAATGAGTGGCGTAAAACAGGAAAACTAAATTATAAACTAATTAAAAGCTATTTACTATGGCAGAATTAGATACCTCGGGTGGGGGACATAAAAAGAAAGGACCAGGGGTCAAAAAAGGAAAAAAATTATCTACGCGTGTCGATTTGACACCGATGGTTGATTTAGGTTTTCTTTTGATTACCTTCTTCATTTTTACTACTACCATGAGTCAACCTACAGCAATGAAGTTGATTTTGCCGGATGATAAAGTAAAACCTGAAGAGCAAAATAAAGCAAAGGAATCAGGTGCTTTAACCATCTTAATGGGAGACGACAATCATATATATTATTACGAAGGTCAATTAAAAATTGACGCTTCTAATTTTCTTTCAGCTTCCTATAACGGTGAAAATTCTATTCGTGAGATAATCATGAAAAAGAAAGTGCAAGTAAGAAGTATTGCACAAGACCCAAATGACCCTGAAAAGGATTTAGTGATTGTAATTAAACCAAGTTCAAAATGTAATTACAAAAACGTTATTGATATTTTAGATGAAATGTCAATTAACGTGGTAAAAAAATATGCACTAGTAGATATTTTTGACATCGAAGAACAATTGGTTCAAAAATCAGACGCGAACGCAAAATCTTCTAGCAATTAAAAGCATTTAACAATGGACATAAACAAAATATTAACCGCCAATGTACTGGACCTCATTTTTGAGGGAAGGTTCAAGGAGTACGGTGCTTATGAGCTAAGAAAAACATACAATGATCGTCTTAAAAAGGCCTTAATGGGTATGTTTGCTGTAACATTTTTGTTAGCAGCTAGCGCTATTTGGTCTAATTCCACAAAGAAGGCTAAGACTGAAATAATGGTTACAGATGTTGCTTTAACAGATGTATCACAAGAAAAGAAGCCACCTCCACCTCCTCCTCCTCCGCCAAAGCAAGAACCACCAAAAGTGGAAATGGCGAAGTTTACACCTCCTAAAATCGTAAAAGATGAGGAAGTGAAAAAAGAAGATGAGATTAAAGAAGTAGAAAAATTAGAAGATGTAAAAATTGGTTCTACCGATCAAAAAGGTATCAAGGACGATGGTTTAGTAGCACCTACTGAATCAGTAGTGGCGGTTGCAGAAGAAGAGACTGATAAAATCTTTACCGTAGTACAAATTCCGGCTGAATTCCCAGGAGGTCAGCAAGGATGGATTCGCTACTTGGAAAGAACTTTAAACAGAGACTTACCTGTAGAAAACGGAGCACCTGCTGGAAAATACGCTGTAGTCGTTTCTTTCGTCGTAGCTAGAGATGGTTCTATCAGTGATGTAAAATCAGAGAACGATCCTGGATATGGTACAAAGGATGAAGCGGTACGTGTAATTACTAGAGGTCCAAAATGGAAGCCTGCTGTTCAAAATGGTCGTAATGTAATTTATCGCCATAGACAAGCCATTGTGTTTGTTGTATCTGAAGATTAAGCATTTTCTTATTCTAAGATACTTATAAGATAATCATAAAGCCTCCTTCCGTTTATTCGGAAGGAGGCTTTTTACTAGTTTAAAGTTTACCTTTGTTTCTATGCGCGAAAATTTAAGTACTTGGAACGATACAATAGTAGCACTCGCTTCTGCTCCAGGATTAGGGGCTATTGCTGTTCTAAGACTAAGTGGCCCAAAATCAATTGAACTCGTAGCATCGGTATTTTCTAAAAAGAACTTAGCAACTAAGGCTTCACATACAGTGCACTTTGGTAAAATTATGGACGACTTACAAGTGATAGACGAAGTGGTGGTTACTTTATATAAAGCACCTAAGTCTTATACAGGAGAAGAAGTAGTAGAAATTTCTTGTCATGGTTCGCCCTTTATTCAAGACTCCCTTTTGCAATTATTTATTTTAAAAGGAGCTCGATTAGCAAAGCCGGGTGAATTTACCCAACGTGCTTTTTTAAACGGAAAAATAGACTTAACACAGGCCGAAGCAGTGGCCGATTTAATAGCTAGTAATACAGAGGCTGCTCGTAAAACAGCCCTATATAATTTAAAAGGAGGATTTTCTTCTGACTTGCAAGTGATGCGTGAAAAATTAATAAAATTTTCGGCACTCATAGAATTAGAATTAGATTTTTCTCAGGAAGATGTAGCCTTTGCGAATAAAAAAGAGTTAGAAAAATTAGTAGCTCAATTACAATTAAAGACACAGTTATTATACGATTCTTTTAAGCTAGGTAATGTCATTAAAAATGGTGTACAAGTTGCCATTGTGGGAAAGCCCAATGCAGGAAAATCGACGCTATTAAATACATTATTAAACGAGCACAGGGCCTTAGTAAGTGAAATTCCAGGTACAACGCGTGATACGGTAGAAGAGTATCTTACTATTAATGGGGTCTTATATAAATTAATTGACACCGCAGGTATACGAAGTAGTACTGCTGATAGGATAGAGCAAATGGGTATAGATAAAAGTATTGAAAAAATTGAGCAAGCAGATATTGTCATTGCTTTATTTGATGCAAGTACCACCACTGCTGAGCAAATTTTACAGTGGCAGTCTGATATTGGTAATGATAAAATGATACTAGTGGGTAATAAAGTAGACCTAGGTATTGACCCCAGCTTACAAAATAATGAAGCATTAAAAGAGGTTATTTTTATTGCCGCTAAGGATAAAAAAAATATTGAAGCCTTAAGAACCATGCTTACACAGAAAGTAGTGGGAGATGGTTTAAACAAAGAAGGCACCATTGTTACCAATGCAAGACATGCCACTGCACTTAAGAAATTATTATTCGCCTTGGTGGATATTGAAACGGGGCTTGCTAACAATGCCACCGGCGATTTACTAGCCATTGACATTAATCAGGCCTTACATTACTTGGGAACTATTACCGGCCAAATTACCAACGAAGACCAATTGGATTTTATTTTCTCTAAGTTCTGTATTGGAAAGTAACCATAACAAGTTTTAATGAATTCATTTTTTGATCATATAATTGAAAAGCAAGGCTGTGTCATTTTAGATGGCGCTCTAGCTACTGAATTGGAAAAAAGGGGCGCTAATTTAAATCATACTTTGTGGTCTGCTAAATTACTCATTGAAAATCCTGCCTTAATTAAGCAAGTTCACTTGGATTATCTGCATGCAGGAGCAGCTATTATAACTACGGCTTCTTATCAAGCAAGCTTTGAAGGTTTTGCAAAAGAAGGCTATTCGAAAAAGGAAACGGAGCAGTTAATGAACTTGAGCGTAACCCTTGCTAGGGAAGCAATTGATGAATTTTTAAATACAACCCCTTCAGCGCAAAGTCAAGCTCCTTTGGTGGCAGCCTCCATTGGTCCTTATGGTGCAGCATTAGCAGATGGGGCTGAATATAGAGGTAATTATAATGTCTCTATAGAAAAACTGATAGAATTTCATAAGGACAGGCTTGCTCTATTAGTAAAATCAAATGCGGACATACTTGCTTTTGAAACTATACCATGTTTAGAAGAGGCGTTCGCAATAAAGGAATTATTAAAAAGGTATCCGCAAAGTCAAGCATGGGTAAGCTTTAGTTGTAAAGATGAAGCGCATTTATGCAGTGGTGCTTTATTTTCTGAAGCAGTTGAATTATTAAAAGATAGTCCAAATATTATTGGAGTAGGCGTAAATTGTACTGCACCGCATTATATTGAAGCGCTCATAAAAATTGCTGTAGCTATTACCCATCAATATATTATTGTTTATCCCAATAAAGGGGAGACTTATAATAGCAATACTAAAACCTGGGAGCCAACAGATAACTGCCATCTGAGTTTTGTAGATAATGCCCAAATATGGAAAGCTGCTGGTGCTAAAGTAATAGGAGGTTGTTGTAGAACTAATCCTGAAGATATTCTCCAATTAAAAAATTCCTGGAAATAAAATTTGCTATTGGGCAGTATCTACTTTATTATTTTCTTTTTTTGAATAGAAATTTTTTGCTGCTTCTAAGGTAATATCAAGTTGTACTTTCATTTTCTTGCTATCTAAATAATTATTAATTCTTATCATAGGAGAAATGAATTTATTATTTAGGTTCCCTTCATATCTTATCATAGTACTATCTCCACCTGCATCAATGGCTGAATAAGTAACGGGAACAGAGATTTCATGAATGGTATACAAACATTTGACCGCAGATAAAAAAGACTCATGCACTTCTAGCTTACCCTGCTCTAAGATAAATGTATGGTTTTCGATAGACTTACGAGGCATCCATTTATCCCAGTATTGAATACTCATAAAGGCATTGGTTACTAAATTACCTGGTTGATGTACAAAGCTGGTATTAGTCACTACAATTTTGTTAGGGATCACTAAATACACCAAAATCACAAAAAACGTGAAAACAGTAATGAGGAAAAATTTAATGTATTTCATAGGTTTTAATTTCTTAATCGCACAAAAGTACTAAATAGCATTAGGTTTAAGGCAAAATTACGAACCTATATAATAAATTTTAAATAAGTGAGCTAAATTTTTGTTCTATTTATTAATTTCTTTACTTTTAAAAGCTTCATAAAAATCATCAAATGCTTAGTCAAACAACTATGTCAATAAGAAATAAATTTTTAGTACTGTTTTTTACAAGCCTTACTTTCAAGGCCAACTTAAATGCACAGGGTTGTGTGGCTATTAGAACGGTGGGTGGCTTAAATACGATGGAGCATTCTATGATGCATGGTATGATGAATGGTATGCTGCATGATAGTACCGCACAAAAAATCGTAGAACCTAAATGGGACTTAAATATGAGTGGCCGTTATTTTAAATCTTATAAGCATTTTAATGGCACTGATGAACAAACCCAACGTGTAACGGAACAGACCGACGTTAGAAATTTTAGTCGTACCATGGATATTTCTTTGGTGAGAAAATTGAATGAAAAATGGAGCATTGGTTTTGATCTTCCATTAATATACAATGAAAGAAGTTCTTTGTATGAGCATCTGGGAAGTACCATGGGTAATCCGCGTTTTTCTACTTTTTCACAAGGTATTGGAGATATAAGAATCACTGCTTATAAATGGCTTATTGCTCCAAAGCCGGGTGCTAAAGGAAACTTATTAGCAGGCATTGGTCTTAAACTGCCAACAGGTAATTACCAAGCAGAAGATATTTTTCATTATAAATTAGGTACTGCTATTTTAACTAGAAAGGGACCCGTTGACCAATCAATACAACCAGGTGATGGTGGCTGGGGATTAACACTTGAATTAAACGGATTCAGACAAATAAATAATGCATTTAGTATTTATAGCAATGCCTACTATTTAATAAATCCAAAAGGAAATAATGGAGTAAGTACAGCAAGAGGGGGTATTGCTTCTGCATCTGCCATTAAGTATACTTCAGATGTAATGAGTGTACCCGATCAATATTTATTAAGAGCAGGTACCAACTTTACAACCAATGCATTAACGCTTTCTTTAGGAGCACGTTATGAATGTATTCCTGCCAGTGATTTAATAGGAGACAATACTGGATTTAGAAGACCTGGTAACGTGCTAGCGCTAGAACCGGGTGCTAATTATAACTATAAAAAATTCAATTTCTATTTATATGCGCCAGTGGCCATTAGAAGAGAGAGACCTCAAAGCTATCCAGATATTTTAAAGACCAACGACACTCAAGTATTCTCAAGAGGTGATGCTGCATTTGCAGACTATAGCATTAGCCTAGGTTTTGGCTATAGGTTTTAAGTATAAATAAAAGGAAAGTAAAATTTAATAAAGGGTTACTAGTTTTTTACAAAGTTTTTGTAATTAATCGAAGATGGAATTATTCAAATGTTTGAAGGCTTCCATTGCACCCATGTACTCACAGGTTCTCGCACCTGCTTTATTGGCATTGCGAATGATAGTCTTCCAATCTTCCATCGAAACTAAGTTTACATCTTTTACCATTCGATTATTCAATTGATACAAAACCGCACCTACAAAAGCGTCTCCAGCTCCTGTTGTATCTACTGCTTGTATAGAAATGCTTTTAATGATTTCAATCTGGTCACCTATGCAAAGCAGCGTACCTTCCTTGCCTAAAGTAATAGTGAATACGGCCTTGGTTTTTTTTCTTAATGCATCGGCAGCTAAAGCCACGGTATCGCAATTAGTAATAAACAAAGCCTCTTCGTCACTTAGTTTAAAAAAATCACAGCTTTCAATAAAAGGGCCACACTGCTGTATAAAATAAGCGCTATTATTTTGAAAAAGTAAATGTCTGTAATTAGGATCAAAGCTTATTAAACAGCCTGCTTGTTTTGCTTTGGCTAATAGTTCAATATAAGTGCTTTGAAGGGGACCGGGTAAAAAAGCAGTGGCCGATCCAAAATGTATAATTCCATATTCATTTAAATGAACTGCTGATAAATCTGAAATGGTTAATTCTTTATCGGCACCTCTATTAAAATAAAAATCTCTTTCCCCATCGTTCATTAAAGAAACAAAAGCAAGGGTGGTAAAATGATGAGGGTCTTTAATGATTAAACTTGTATCCACACCCATTGTTTCAAGTAGTTCTATAAGGTGTTGTCCAAAGGGGTCGTCGCCTACCTTGGCGGCCATAGATACCGACCCTCCTAGTGCTGCAATAGCAGCAGCCACATTGGCGGGAGCCCCACCGGCTTTTTTTAAAAAATGTTGGCCTGATGATAGTGATACATTTATATCAGTGCAAATCATATCAATCAAAGCCTCCCCAATACAAAGTACTTTCATGAATTATTTTATATAATTAAATATAGTCATTTTTTAAATTCTTTGCTTTTTTACAAGCAGGAACTCATGTACGCTGTATCTTCGTCTAAGACCAACAATTAGTTCATTCATGTCTATCGAAGTTAGTTATCAAAAAGCACAGGTATTAGAAGCCTTACGTTATCACTTTATAAAGCAACCAGAAATTAAAACATTAATGATTGTGGTGAATGTATATGCTATCCTAACAGGCATTTTATTATTCCTAAAAAAAATTAGACCAGAATTATTTTTATTAGGCTCGGTACTTTGGATTGTCTTATTGCTTTTATTTTGGTATCTAATGCCTACTATTTTTTATAAAAAAACAGCCTTGTTTACCTATACCTGGGATTTTAATTTTGATAACCAAAAGGCAAGCTTGCATTCCTTGCAAGGAGAAGCGGCTTGGCATTGGGAAGAAGTATCCCATTATTTCGAAAGCCCTCATTTTTTCCATATTTATTTTGGCCCTAAAACTTTCTTTATTATTCCCACAAGTAATATGACCCTAGAGATACAGCATGCATTAAGGGCTATTTTAAAGCGTAAATAGGTCCAAAATTGACCTTATTTACCCAATTTCTAGCCTAGAAAAGCCCCAAAAAGGCCAAAATTGGCCTACCTTGAAGCAGAACTTTCGAATGTGTAAACAAAAAGGCAAATAAAATACTTGGTTTTTAACAAAAAGTATATTTTTGCGCCGTTAACAAAAACTTTTACAATGTCAGACATCGCTACAAGAGTTAAAAAAATCATCGTCGACAAATTAGGTGTAGATGAAGCAGAGGTTACAAGTGCCGCTTCTTTTACAAATGATTTGGGAGCAGATTCTTTAGACACAGTTGAATTAATTATGGAATTTGAAAAAGAATTCAATATTTCAATTCCTGATGAACAAGCAGAAACTATTACTACCGTTGGTCAAGCTTTTGCTTATTTAGAAGAGCACGCGAAATAACTAAATTCATTTAGAAATTTCAAGCTGAACCATCGGCATATTAAATCCGCCTTTTTGAGCCTTTGCTTTAAAGGCGGATTCTTATTTTAAAACCATCAACATGCAAACTAAACGCATCGTAGTTACCGGAATTGGCGCTTTAACTCCCATTGGAAATGACCTAGCTTCTTACTGGGAAAATTTAGTCAGTGGCGTTTCTGGTGCAGATATGATAACGCAGTTTGATGCTTCTAAGTTTAAAACAAGATTTGCATGTGAAATAAAAGGTTTTGATCCCATTGAATTTATGGATCGAAAAGAAGCTAGAAAATTAGATCGCTTTGCTCAAATTGCACTTGTAGCTAGTGACCAAGCAGTTCTTGATGCAGGCATTACCAAAGACAATGTTGACCATGATAGAGTGGGTGTTATTTTTGCAAGTGGCATTGGTGGTTTAACCACTTTCACCGAAGAAGTAACCAATTTTGTACAAGGAGATGGCACACCAAGATTCAATCCATTTTTTATTCCTAAGATGATATTAGATATCGCGGCAGGTCAAATTTCTATGAAGCATGGTTTTCGCGGACCCAATTTTGCAGTAGTGAGCGCTTGTGCTTCTAGTACCAATGCCATAGTTACTGCTATGGATAATATAAAATTAGGCAAGGCCGATATTATTGTTACGGGTGGCGCCGAGTCGGTGATTGGCATTGCCGGTATGGGTGGTTTCAATGCCATGAAGGCCATGAGTGAAAGAAATGACGATCCTAAAACAGCAAGTCGCCCTTATGATAAAGACAGAGATGGGTTTATTATGGGTGAAGCATCTGGTGTTTTAGTATTAGAAGAATTAGAGCATGCGAAAAAACGCGGTGCTAAAATATATTGTGAAGTAGTGGGTGGTGGTGCTACAGCAGATGCTTATCATTTAACGGCCCCGCATCCCGATGGTTTAGGTGCTAAGAATGTAATGATAGCTGCTTTAAAAGATGCTGAAATGCAGCCATCAGATATTGATTATATCAATACACATGGTACATCTACTCCTTTAGGTGACATTGCAGAAACGAAGGCCATTACAGCAGTCTTTGGTGAACATGCTTACCATTTAAATATTAGTTCTACTAAATCCATGACGGGTCATTGCTTGGGTGCAGCAGGCGTAATTGAAGCCATTGCTTGTATTCAAGCAGTCATTCATGATATTATTCCTCCAACCATCAACCATTTTACAGACGACCCTGAATTAGACCAAGGCCTTAATTTTACTTTTAATACAGCACAAAAAAGAACAGTGAATGCAGCCTTAAGTAATACTTTCGGATTTGGAGGACACAATGCCTGTGTGATTGTAAAAAAATACAAGGCCTAATCCAAAGTGAAAAGAATACAAACTCTACTTTCCTTTTTCAAAAAATCTGATTTTGAAAAAAATTTAGCAGCACTTATTGGCTATCAAACAAAAAGCATTGTACTTTTTCAAACTGCATTGAATCATAGATCGGTTAGAGAGAATCCTGAAGAAAATAATGAAAGACTGGAATTTTTGGGCGACGCTATTATAAGCTCGGTGGTGGCCGATTATTTATTTAAAAAATATCCCTACAAAGGAGAAGGTTTTTTAACCGAGATGCGCAGCAAGATGGTGAATAGGCAGCAACTAAATCATATTGCGGTGCAAATGGGGCTTCGTAAAATGACAAGGTTTAATAAAATGGATGGGTCTTTGAAAACAAGTCAAATTTTTGGTAATACCTTGGAAGCCTTGGTGGGCGCTATTTATTTAGATAAGAAATATGATTTTACTAAACTTTGGATTATAGAGAAAATGATACAACCTTATTTGTTCATGGACGATTTAGAGCAAATAGATATTAATATAAAAAATAAAATTATAGGTTGGGCTCTAAAGCAAGGCAAGCAAATTGATTTTGTATTAGCAGGCGAACAGCTGGAAGGAAGAAGAAGATTATTCACCATTAATGTGGTGCTAGATGGTGAAGTAATCACCGCTCAAAAAGGCTATACTAAAAAAGATGCCAGTCAATTAGCGGCACAAAAAGCTATTGAAATTTTAGGTATTTAATCGCAGGAAAGTATTTTCATTTTTTTTACTTTTCAATAAATTTACTAGTCAATACTTTGACAAAGCTCTATAAGCACCCCATTCGTTTCTTTAGGGTGCACAAAACAAATTAATTTATTGTCAGCGCCTTTTTTAGGTGTTTCATTCAAAAGGGTAAAGCCAAGTTTTTTTAATCTTTCCATTTCCGCAATAATATCTGGCACTTCAAAAGCAATATGGTGCATGCCTTCTCCCTTTTTATCGATAAACTTCGCAATGGGGCCTTCGGGGTTACTACTTTCCAATAACTCAATTTTGGTACTTTGTTGAAGAAAAAAGGCCGTATTCACGGCTTCACTATCAACGGATTCGGTTTTATAGCAGGGGCTTCCTAACAATTGTTCGAATAAAGGGATGCTGGTGGCTAGGTCCTTTACTGCAATGCCTATATGTTCAACTTTGTAATCCATGGTGCTGTTGTTTTACGAATTGGGAAATAATTACCTTTAATACTTAACGAATTCAACAAAATCAAGCCTTTAGCTTTAGCTTTGTGCTTTAGAAAAAATCAAATTCCGTTATGTTAAAATTACCAATTTATCTTGATCATAATTCAACTACTCCCATGGATCCTAGGGTTTTAGAAGCTATGTTACCTTATTTTCTTGAAAACTTCGGAAATGCGGCTAGTCGTAACCATTCTTTTGGATGGCAGGCTGAGGAAGCAGTGGATTACGCCCGTGAGCAAATTGCCCAATTAATTGGAGCCGATCCTAAAGAAATTATATTCACATCTGGTGCTACCGAAGGCAATAACCTAGGCATCAAAGGTGTATACGAAATGTATGCAAGCAAGGGCAATCATATTATAACTTGCACTACAGAACATAAGGCTGTTTTGGATACTTGCAAGCACTTAGAAAAATTAGGTGCAGAAGTTACTTATTTAGAAGTTCAACCCGATGGTTTAGTCGACTTAAAACAATTAGAAGCTGCCATGAAGCCTACTACTATTTTAGTAGCTATCATGTATGCCAATAATGAAATTGGTGTAATACAACCGGTGAAAGAAATTGCAGCCATTGCTAAAAAGCATGGAGCACTTTATTTCTCAGATGCAGTGCAAGCAGTAGGAAAAATTCCTGTGAATGTTATTGCAGATGGAATTGATATTATGTCCTTTACTGCACATAAAATGTATGGTCCAAAAGGTGTAGGCGCTTTATATGTGAGAAGAAAAAACCCACGTGTAAAAGTAACTGCACAAATAGATGGCGGTGGACATGAAAGAGGAATGCGAAGTGGTACTTTAAATGTTCCTGGTATTGTCGGTTTTGGTAAAGCTGCAGAAATAGCAAGGACAGATATGGCGGCTGATACAGAAAGAGTTTCAAAATTAAGAGACAAGTTAGAAAACGCCTTAAAGGTAATTGACGAGACTTATGTAAATGGTAATCCAGCGCACCGTTTACCGCATGTAAGTAATATCTCTTTTAAATATGTAGAGGGAGAAGGTTTGATGATGGGCTTTAACAAAGACATCGCTTTATCTTCTGGTTCGGCTTGTACATCGGCTTCTTTAGAACCTAGCTATGTTTTAAAAGCATTGGGCTTAGGCGATGATTTAGCACATAGCTCACTTCGTTTTGGTTTAGGAAGATATACCACTGAAGAGCAAATTGATTTTACCATTAAAGCAGTAACAGATACCGTTTTAAAACTAAGAGAAATGAGCCCACTTTGGGAAATGTTTAAAGAGGGGATTGACATTGACGCGATTCAATGGGCACATCATTAAACATTACAAGATGAGAAACTGAAGGTTTCGAGTCTTGAAATTTTAATGTGTACATTGTCAAATGGATACATTAAAATAAGCTTAACATAAGTTCTTGAATTTTTTTAATAATTTTGAAAATATAAAATAAAAATAAAATGGCATATTCAGATAAAGTAATCGATCATTATTCTAATCCTAAAAATGTAGGAA